>JAGWRJ010000286.1 GCA_028869725.1 Alphaproteobacteria bacterium
CCAAGAACCCGCGCAGGAAAATTATTTGTAGTGGTCGCTACCGTTAATGACCACGTTGTGACGGTGTCTGGCGGCCTTGCAGCCCGGTGCAGCGTATGAAATTGCTTGGACAGGATCGTTACAGCGCGGTGTGCCCGCGGACGCTGTTTGCGCTCAAGGCAAACGTGCCGCGCAATGCCGATGCCCCCAGGACAAGGACCTGACTTGTCGCGGTGAAGCGCTATCTCGCAAGCCCGCTCGAGCGCCAACATGGCCAGCGCCTAGCATGGCAGACGCTGGCCTTCGTCGCAAACGGGTAACAAGTCAGCCCAAGTTCCACATAGGCGTGCTCACGCCGCACAATCGGCGCACACTGCCACCTCGACGGTGACATGGCTGAGACTTGCGTAGCGCGCGCGCAGCGCAGCCTTGACCTCCTCGGCGGTCATCGCCGCAGGCGCAACGAGCGACACGATAAGTCCCTTGTGGCCCGGGCCCAGCCGCCAGACATGCAGATCGGCGACGCGTGCCCCCATCTCGTCCTCAAGCAGGGCACGGATGCGCCCCGCAAGCTCAGGATCATCCTCAGCGTCCAGGAGCACGAGCCCCGAGTCCCGGATAAGACCATAGGCCCAGGATCCGATCACCGCCGCACCGACCAGGCCCACGAGAGGATCCAGAAAATGCACATGCCACAGATAACCGGCACCCAGAGCACCCATGGCAAGGGCGCTCGTGCCAGCATCGGCAAGGACATGGACATAGGCTGCGCGCAAATTGTGATCATGGTCATGGTGATGACCATGGTCGTGATCGTGATCATGCGGTTCGTGCAGGATCGCCGCCGATGCCAGGTTTACGCCAAAGCCGAGTGCGGCAATGATGAAGGCATCACCAAAATTGACCGTAACCGGCACGATCAGGCGTTCGACCGATTCGATTGCCACCAACCCCGCAGCGATACCGAGGGCGATCGCGCTCGCAAATGCGGCCAGATCGCCAAATTTTCCGGAGCCGAAGCTGAAGCGCTCATTGCCGGCGTGACGACGGGCAAGCCAATAGGCCATCGCCGCCAGACCCAGCGCGCCTACATGGGTGGCCATGTGAATACCGTCGGCGATCAGCGCCATCGAGCCAAAGGCGAACCCCGCCGCAATCTCCACCACCATGAAGACGGCGGTCAGGATGGTGGCCAGGCGCGCGCGCCGTTCCGCGCGCTCATGACCATGCCCCAAAAAGACATGGTCATGCGTCCACAGACCGTGATCGTGCCGATGTGCCTCTACCATGACCCCAACATAAGGGTAGGGTGCTTCAATACCAAGCCCGGCTCAGTCACTGGGTGGCAGGAAGCCGCGATGCTGGAACAGGGTCTTTCCGTTTGAATCGGTCACATTCCAGACCCTCAGGCAGCGGAAGTCGCTGAGATTGGAGCAGCGCTCGTCCACTTCCGCCTTGTAGGTCACCGCGCCGGATTTGGCGCTGCACGCTACCCGATCCTTGGTTGCGGTAGACGTCGCATCCTTGGAGATGAGGACGGTATCGGCCTCAACTACACCATAGGCTTTGAGCCGTTCGAGGGTCACGCCGCAGACCCCGCCTACCGGGGCATTCTGTGCGGTCTGGGTGCCGCCACCGCTACCCGAAGACCCCGTCCCCGAGCGGCCCAGAAAATAGGCCCCGACCACGGCCGCAATGAGGACCACGGCGATCCCGACGAGCACGAGGGGATTGCGCATCAAGTCCGAAGAACTCTTGGTCTCGTCAGAACTCTTCTTCTCGTCGCCGTTCGAATCCGACATCGCTGCGTCCCTCGCCCGCGCGTGGGCGTCCGGAAAAGACGGCAGACCCCCGCGCAACCCCTTGGCCGGCCGTCCTGATTTGCGTGCGACCATACTGGCAGCGACCGCTGCCGCCAAGCCCCCCAAGCAAAGATCGCACCGAAGGCTCCGCGCAAGTTTTACGCCGGCAGGACACGCCCCTAGGACGGGTCAGGCCAGCGCCTTGACGATTTCCTCGGTCATCTTCTTGGCGTCACCAAAGAGCATCATGGTGTTGTCGCGGAAGAAGAGCTCGTTCTCGATGCCGGCATAGCCTGAGCCCATGCCGCGCTTGACGAAAAGAACCGTCTTGGCCTTTTCGACATCGAGGATCGGCATGCCGAAAATCGGCGACTGCGGATTGGATTTGGCCGCCGGATTGGTCACGTCATTGGCCCCGATCACATAGGCGACATCGGCCTGGGAGAACTGGCTGTTGATGTCCTCAAGCTCGAAGACTTCGTCATAAGGCACGTTCGCTTCAGCAAGGAGCACGTTCATGTGACCGGGCATGCGCCCGGCCACGGGGTGGATTGCATAGGACACCTTCACCCCTTCCTTTTTGAGCACATCCGCCATTTCGCGCACCGCGTGTTGGGCCTGAGCCACCGCCATGCCATAGCCCGGAACGATGATCACGCTGCCGGCGTTCTTCATGATGAAGGCTGCATCTTCTGCCGAGCCCTGCTTGACGGGACGGGCTTCGCCCGTGCCGCCTGCGACCGCCACCTCTCCGCCAAAGCCGCCAAGGATCACCGAAATGAAGCTGCGGTTCATCCCCTTGCACATGATGTAGGAGAGGATCGCACCCGACGAGCCGACCAGAGCACCGGTGATGATGAGGGCGGTGTTTTCGAGGGTAAAGCCGATGCCGGCTGCCGCCCATCCCGAATAGGAATTGAGCATCGACACCACCACCGGCATGTCCGCTCCGCCGATGGGAATAATGAGCGTAATGCCGAAGACGAAGGAAAGACCGGTAATCGCCCAGAACACCCAGTGCGGCTGGGCGACAACGAAATACGCAATCAGCGCCACAATCGCCGCCGCGATCAGGAGATTGAGCGCATGGCGCGCCGGCAGAAGGATCGGTGCTCCGGACATGTTGCCGTTGAGCTTGGCAAACGCGATCAGCGAGCCGGCAAAGGTGATCGCACCAATCGCCACGCCAAGGCTCATCTCGACGAGGCTCTGCGTTCTGATCAGACCTTCAAAGCCGATGCCATAGGCCTGTGGCGAATAAAGCGCCGCGGCTGCCACCAGCACGGCTGCAAGCCCCACGAGCGAATGAAACGCGGCAACGAGCTGCGGCATCGCCGTCATGGCGATGCGCCGCGCCACTACGGCGCCGATCACGCCGCCGATTGCAAGCCCTGCGAAGATCATGCCCCAGGTGAGCGCGTCTTTGCCGCCCGTCACCCACAGCGTGGTGATGATCGCAACCGCCATGCCGATCATGCCGTTGCGATTGCCGGCGCGGCTGGTCGCCGGCGAGGACAGCCCGCGCAACGCCAGAATGAACATCACGCCCGAGAACAGATAGGCCAGCGCGGCCACGTTTGCATTCATCTAGAAACTGCCCCCGAATTTCCGTAAGCGCCCATGTGGCAGGACTGCGCAGCTCTCGAGCGATAACTCCGTCCGTCCGCGGACAGGACCTGCCTGAAGCCCCGCGCTGTCGCGCCAGGAATACGGTTTTCCCGATCGTAGTGCCCCGGCATCATCATGAACGGCGTGCTTTCGTAACCACGAGACCTGAGGATCCCGCCACCGCCTGCGCGACGTTGCCGCCAGTATCCCTGAACCTGCTGCCCGCACCCTTGATCACGGGATTATTTCTCCTTCTTCTTGTACATCGCGAGCATGCGCTGCGTGACAAGAAAGCCCCCGAAGATATTTACCGAGGCGAGAATGAGCGCGAAAAAGCCCAGCAGCTTGGACGCCCAGCTGTAACCACTGGACACAGGCGCCAGACCGAACAGCGTACGCGTTACATGCGCCGCTATGGTGCCGGCCTCGCCAGGTGCAATGATGACATGATGGTGCACCCCGATCGGCACCACCACCTGGGCCGCCGGATGCGTACTCACACCAACCGCAATCAATGCGCCGACCACGATCACCGAGGAAATCGCATTGGTTACGCTCATCAGCGGTGTGTGCAGGGCGGGCGAGACGCTCCAGACCACAAAATAGCCTACAAAGATCGCGAGCACGAAGATCGAGACGCGGAACACAAATGGATCAATCAGACCGGCGGCGTGCATGGTATCACCCTTTCAGGCTCTGATGGACAATCGCACCATCGCGCGTCAGCGCGGCACCCTTGATGATCTCATCATCCCAGTCGAGTGCGAGGTGGCCTGTCTTGCGATCGACAATGAGCGAAACAAGATTGAGCAGATTGCGCGCATAAAGGCTGGAGGCATCGACCGCGAGATGGGCCGGAAGATTGGTTGGCCCCATGATCGTCACGCCATGGACTTCAATCACCTCATCGGCCCGTGTCAGCGGACAGTTGCCGCCCTGTTCGGCCGCCAGATCGACGATGACCGAGCCCGACTTCATGGTGCGGACCATCTCCTCGCTGACCAGCACCGGCGCCTTGCGTCCCGGTATCAGCGCCGTCGTAATCACGATGTCCTGCTTCTTGATGGTCTCGGCGATGAGCGCAGCCTGCTTGGCCTGGTACTCCGCGCTCATCGGCTTGGCATAGCCGCTCGTGGTTTCGGCCTGCCTGAATTCGTCGTCGATCACCGCAACGAAGCTCGCGCCCAGACTTTCGACCTGCTCCTTGGTTGCCGGCCGCACATCGGTGGCCGAGACAATCGCGCCCAGCCGGCGGGCCGTGGCAATGGCCTGCAGTCCCGCCACCCCAACACCCATGATGAACACCCGCGCCGGGGCAATCGTGCCGGCCGCAGTCATCATCATCGGCATGGCGCGGCCGAATGCCGCGGCAGCATCGATCACGGCTTTATATCCAGCGAGGTTCGCCTGTGACGACAGCACATCCATGGCCTGGGCCCGGCTGATGCGCGGCACAAACTCCATCGCCAGCGCAATCACACCCTGAGCTGCCAGCCGGTTAATCGCGTCCTTTTCCGTATAGGGAGCAAGAAGGCAGGCAAGCACCCCGCCCTGCTTCATTTGCGCGATCGCGTCGGGCTGCGGGGCCCGTACGGACAGCACAATGTCGGCTTCGGCCAGCATGCGGGCCGCATCGGGCGTGATCACCGCGCCTGCGGCCTCAAAGTCGGCGTCGCTGATACGTGCGGCAGCGCCTGCGCCCGCTTCAACCAGAACGTCGAGCCCAAGGGCCTTGTATTTCTTGACGGTATCCGCGGAGGCCGCAACGCGCCGCTCGCCGGGACGGCGCTCTTTCAATACTGCGAGTTTCATAGCCTCCCTCGCCCTACCTAACCATGCGTACGGAAGATGGCGAGAAATACCAGCAGCACCACATTGGCGATGATGCCCCAGCGGACGAGCCGGGTGAAGCTCTTCCACGTCTTCATGTGCTCGGCCATATCCATATGGCCGTGCTCGGACAGCGCCTGGGCAGAGTGGTGGGAGCCGGAATGAACGTCGGTCATGGCTTGGGTCCTGAATCACATACGGCGGGAACTTGGCCGGGACTATAGCAAAGCGACTTGCCACGGCAAACTTTTCGCGCGCGGGGCTTCAGGGCCTCCGGCGTCGCGGGATCGAATGATTCCAGTCGGCCAGAAGCGCCCGAAGGGCGGCGACCAGGGCCAGGGGCTGATCCAGCATCACATGATGGCGCGCAAGTGGGATTTCGACCACAGGTGAGGCCCGGCCGAGCAGATTGAACATATATTCCCCGATCTCGGGCGGCATCAGGACCGAGTTTTCGCCACGGAATATGGCGATGCGGCAGCTGTCCGCCTTGAGCCTTTCTGCAGTGTCGCCGATGGAGAAATCAGTCCAGATCGCCGGATCGAACTTCCAGGTAAAACCGCACTCAGCCTCACGCGTCACAGCCTTGAGCGAATGGCGTGCCACCCAGTCAACGAGGAAGAGATTGTCGCAATCCTGCGGCGGCATCAGACGGAAGCGGGCGAGCGCGGAGGCAAGGTCGGGATAGATCCGGTTAGGCTTGTTGATCTGTCCGCGTCGGGGTGGGCCACCCTGCGCACGATCCGGTGGATTGACCGGCGAATCGACGATCACCGTGCCGGACAGCCGCGTGCCATACAGCGCCCGCGTCAGCATCGTGACAAAACCGCCAAAACTGTGCGCCACAATGACGGGCTTGATGTCGTGCGCAAACATGCCCGCCGCCGCACACACCGCCAGCTGTTCTTCGGCAAAGGTCTGCATCGCATAGTTCTGGCGCCAGCCCGAATCGCCCATGCCCGACAGATCCATCGCCGCGACATTGAAGTCGCGTGCAAGATAGGGCGCGATGAAACTCCACCAATACGCATGCGCGGCATTGCCGTGGACAAGCAGCAGTCCCGGATTGGCGGCATCGCCCCAGCGCAGATAATGAATGGGCACACCGCCTACATCGGTGAAGGCACTTTCCGGCTCGACCAGAACCGCTTCTTCGAACCATGCCGGTGCCGGAGGCCGGGCCCCATGCAGCGCGGCAAGCGGGCCTTCACCCGAATGACTGGCAGGCTTGTCTGCTGTCGAGGTCCGATCCATGTCAGCTGCGCGCTCCACGCTTGCTCAGCGTCTTGAAGATGCCTGTGCCGGTCATGAGCGTGCGCGTCCCGCTCCAGATCCTGCCCCGCACCGTAAAGAGGTCATCTTCGACCCCGACAATTTCACCGGTGCCTTCCACCCAGTCACCGAGATGGGCAGCAGCCAGGAAATCCGTCAGCAGCCGTGCCGTCACCCAGTAATGTTCCGGCCGGGCAATCGATACCGCATGGCCGAAGGCAGTGTCGGCAAAAGCCATCAGCATGCCGCCATGGCAATTGTTCATGCCATTGGTGTGATGCTCACAGACCAAAAACGCACGCCGGTAGTCCCCGCCGGAGCCCGTCCACTCATACAGCGGACCGATCTGGCGGCCAAACCCACGAAACCAATCCATGCGCCGGTAGCCGTCCGGAATTGCAATGGCGTCCTCATCAAGCAGATCATCGGTCATCGGTGTCTCACAGCCTTTAAGCCAGCCATTCCATCCAGGCACCATGCGGCTGGCCTTCAGCCAGCAGCTGGTCCTCGTATGAACCATCTTCATACCGGCGCAGGCTCAGAAGATGGCGCAGATCCACGCCGAGTTCAAAACTCAGCCGAAACACCGTCCGACGCAACCCCGCCACGGTCAGAAGATCCTCAAGGGTCTGCTTCATGGCGCCGCTGAACTGATAGAGCGCCACCGTATGGTAGACACACACAGCCGCATCGCGCGGCAGGTCTGCAATTGCCGCCATCAGATTTGCGAGGGCATCGCCTGCGCGGATGTCGAGTGCCACCGCCCGCCCCAGTGCGACCGCCGTCTTGAGGCGGTTCAGGCGATCGACATGCTCAGGCCAGACCAGGGCACAGAGCCAGTCGCGATTGTCGGCATCGTTCAGATCGTTGGGATTGAGTTCAAGCCCGCGCCGCGCCACCACCGCAGGCAGCGGACCGGACGGCGGCAGCCGCTCTGACTTGAGCACACAATCGATCACCAATGGTGCCTTGGGACCAAGCTGCAGGACAACAGCGTCGTCGCGCCAGTAGCGCACGCCATACTGATCCCAGAGCATGTTCAGTCCTGCCGAGGGACCGATTTCGATCAGGGCGAGCCGCGCACGCGCCTGTTCGTAAACGCATCGAAATCCCGGATGTAGCAGCGCCGAGCGTCCCACTTCGTTGGTGTTGGTGGTGCGGGTCTCAATCAGACGGGCAATCTGCGCCTGATGGAGGTGTACGAACTCGACAAAAAGTTCGAACGGGTCTGCATCTTCGAGAGTCTTCTCGCCGCCCAGCGTCGGGTAGAACTGCTTCAGTGCGTGGTCATCGCCACGCAAGAGCAGAAAATGTACCGCGCCCAGAAGCATGTTGGCGCGCGGCTGGCCGGGACGGGCGCGCGCTGCCAGTGATTTGAGGTCCTCATCCTGACCAATGCATTCAGCCAGGTAGCCATAAAGTGGCGAGCCGGCCTTGCGCGCCTCGCTGGCA
>JAGWRJ010000287.1 GCA_028869725.1 Alphaproteobacteria bacterium
GAGCGCTTGGGATGCGACTCGCGATCGAGCGAGCCGCGACCTGACAAGCTTCGGTAGCGGTCGACTCCTGCCGCCAAGAGTCGACATTCGAACGTCCGGAATTCCGCCACTTGCCGAAGACGATCTGTGGCGGCTAATGGCCGGAATTGGCCATCCACCAGCAGGACACAGCCAGCAGTACTTAACCTGTGTGTGGCGAATTGTCAATTTGTGCCATATTTGTCGTGAATATCCTAGTCTTGTATGGATCACCGAGGCGGCTACGATAGCTCGGTGCGCGATCTCGCAGTTCTACTACTCCATCTGCTGACGACCTGCGTCCGACTCGTGAGGCCGGGCGGCACTCGGTCGGTCATGGCGGAATCGCTTCTACTGAAGCATCAACTCCTGGGTCTTAACCGGACTCGCCGCCGCGCGCCCCGATTACGGCCCATGGACCGCATCGTGGCCGCGGTTTGTGCGCTGTGGATCCGCCCTACCCGCCTCCTGCGCTGCGCGATCGTGATCAAGCCCTCCACGATCATGGGTTTCCATCGGTCATTGGTCCGCTGCAAGTACCATTGGCTGTTCACGCCGAAACGCGGCCGTAAGCCAGGTCCCAAGGGACCGTCCCCGGAAATCATCGCGGCCATTATGGAGATGAAGACCCGTAATCCGCGGTTTGGCTGCCGGCACATCGCCGAGCAACTGAGCTTCATCTTCGGCGTCGACATCGACAAGGACGTCGTGCGAAGAGTGCTCGCCAAGCATGACCGACATCGCGGCGGCGGTGGTCCGTCCTGGCTGACATTCCTGGGGCATTCCAAGGATAGTCTCTGGAGCCTTGATTTATTTCGATGCGAGTCTTTGTTCCTTCGCAGTCACTGGGTCATGACCGTGATGGATCAATATACAAGACGCATCGTCGGCTTCGCGGTTCACGCGGGAGCTCTCGATGGACCGGCGGTCTGTCGTATGTTCAACCGAGTCATCTCCTGCGCGCCCCGATCTCCCACCGCCCTGAGCTCTGACCACGACCCGCTATTTGAATTTCACCGCTGGAGGGCGAACCTACGAATTCTCGAGATCACGGCCATCAAATCCGTACCCCTCGTCCCGATGTCTCACCCCTTCATCGAACGCTTGATCGGCACTGTGCGACGCGAGCTACTCGATCAGGTCCCGTTCTGGCATGCGGAGGACCTCGAGCGCAAGCTGTGCGATTTCCGTGACTACTACAATCAAAGCCGCGTTCATCATTCCCTCGGCGGCGTCCCTCCGATCATGCGATCTGGTACCGCCATCCAGAGGCCAGCAAGCCAGACCACGTACCAATGGCGTCGGCATTGCCACGGTCTATATCAGCTACCAGAAGCTGCGTAACGACAATTGGCCACAAACAGGGCTATGATGAATTCCTTCCTGGGCGAAGTCGCCGAGAGCGTGGTCCTTGGCTTGCTGGAGCCCGCGCCGCTGCGCTTCACCGCGCAGCATGAGCGCGACCTGCCGCGGGTGCGCGCCGCCCTCCGGCGTGCGCGTGACGGTAAGCTTGCCCGGACGCAGCCCGTCAATCGCAACTCGTTCCTGTTGGGCTGTCTCGATTGCACCGAGCATGGGCCGATCGAGCATCTGATCGTGAGCTATGGCTTACGCCACGGCACAACGACCAAGATCGACGGCCTGCAACATATGGTCGGCCAAGCCGGGTCGGTCGGCTTACCCGCCGGTGTTGCCCATGCGATGTGGGATCACTTCGGGAAACGCCATGATTCCGAGATGCCGGTCTTCTACAACCATCTGTACAATCCGATCAACCTGCTGATCGACAATCTTCCGCTGGCCTCGCGCGCGGATCGGCTGTTTATTGAGGCGCGGACCATGAGCCCGGCGCAGATCGTGCGCTGGCTGCTCGACGGCGGCCGCGTACTGTTCTATCTTGGCGAGAACGGGCTCGTGAAGCCGTTCAGCTTGCCGAGCCTTTTGTCGTTACTGAACCGACGCGCCACCCAGGAGAAAGCGACCGGCGGATGACGGGTGTTGTCGCCCATCGGCATGAGCTCCCGCTGCCGGCGCTGTTTACCCCCCCGAGCCGGACGCCGCCCAGCACTTCGTCGAATTCTTTGCCGCCCACATTCGCCATCCCCACACCCGCCGCGCGTCAGAGAAAACACTATCAAGAGCGTACCGTCCAGTAATGGCGCACTGAATCTGGCACAGTGGCACCGGGTCGGGTGTTCTCGAATCGCATTAAGGTTACCCTGGGACAATTGATCGGGACCGAAATAGGTAATGGTCGGACTGGAGGGGTTATGCACCTCAAGCGATTAAGGGTCACAAACTTTCGAGCGTTAGATGATATAGACGTGACCCTCGACACACGCGTTAGCGTGATCATTGGTCCAAACGCTGTGGGAAAAACTACTGTATTAGAAGCAATCCGGCTTGC
>JAGWRJ010000025.1 GCA_028869725.1 Alphaproteobacteria bacterium
CGAAACAATTGCGGACTCAGAAACTCAACGCCATTGGTGTTCTGTGCGTAGAGGTGCAGTTCTGCCTGGCGATGAACTGCAGCTCTCGTGAATACCTCCGTCTCTCGTGCGCCTTTTGTGGAAGAATCTGTGGCACGTATATTCTCCAGACCGATCTGATAGCGTGCCAACACTCCATCGGATGCTATTTTGTCGAGCGGTCTGCTTGTTGCCAGATAATAGTAGCCCGGCATACCGTAAAGATGGTCCTGATGTCGGTTGATCCACATGCCCAAAACACGTTGTTTCTGACGCACGGTCATCTCGACTTTGGGCCCTCTCACCACAACCGCGATCGCAGGACTGGAGGCCAGGCTCGCGGAACGGCTGTTTTGGATTGCGCCGAACACTACAATATCGGTACCCGTGAAGTTCGAGGTAATGGCAATCTGATCCTGGCTGAGACCTGACACGAGGTCCTCGGCGCGGGCCTGCCGGTCGCCTGTGCCGGCGAACATGGCACTCAGGACGAGCAGTAGGCCGAGAGGGAAACGTCTCATCTGCATGGGGCGGCTGGCGGATCCACGGGCCAGAAGGTGCGCGCGTCGTCCAGGACGGTCAATCCTCAGGATCCGTTGCCTGTTGCCGTTGGGGGCAGGTTAGCCCTCATGTCCAGAGGGGCTGGAACAAAGTGCGCTGCCGCGCGTGTGGCACGGAGGAGTTCATCGCGCGAGAGTTCATGGGCCAGGCTCGCAGTTTCTGCACGCGCCTGATCGTTGCCTTGCGCCGCTGCGATGGAAAACCACGTGAAGGCGCTTTCCAAGCTTTTCGGAACTCCCATCCCCCTCTCGTAGAGTACGGCGAGATCGAACTCGGACGGGCGCAAACCAAGATGCGCGGCTGCCGCAAACCAGCGTGCTGCGCGCTGATAGTCGACAGCTACACCGCTTCCCTGCGCATAGGCCACGGCAAGATTGTGCATGGCTTTTCGATTACCCTGTCGGGCTGCAGCTTCATACCAGATCAGAGCCAGGCCCTGATTTTCCGGCACACCATGTCCGCGCGCGTAGAGTGTGGCGAGACGAAACTGGGCAAAGGGTTGTCCCTGCCTGGCAGCGCGCTCAAGCCACCGTGCCGCTTGCGCGTCATTCACGTGCAGGCCAGCGCGTCCGTTGAGATAGTCAAGTCCCAGGTTGGTCTGGGCGCTGGCATCACCTTGGGCAGCGCGCGCGCTCAAAGACGTGCGCGCAGAGGTGACGGGTTCGGTGGCTGGCGCGCTCTGGCCGTCCATGGCCCCCTCTTTTGCACCCCTAGGCGGTGTCGCCGCGAGGGAGTTGAAGGCATCGTCTGCAACAGTCGGCGGTGAGCCAGGGTGCGGTTGCGCACCGAGACGCTCGGATGAGGCAATGGCACGAAGATGAGGAAACTGGGGCGCTGCTGTGCTGTGGTGATAGAGGAGATAGGCTGCGGCAAGTGCGAGCAGCAACACCACCATGCTGGTGATGGCGATGCTGCGAAGGCGATCAAGATCGGACGCGCTATCGGCTGTGGCAATGGCTAGCTGGGGACGAGCGGCCCCTGGTGTACTGGTCGCTGCTCGGGCATTGCGCCGCCAGCTGGCCAGCGGGAGGTCGACCGCTGTGGCGAATCCCTCGGGATGCAGTGCCTCGCGCGGTGGTGGCCATGGCAGGGGCGTGGTCTGCTCAGGCGCGACGTCCGACGCGTGAAGTGAGCGCGTCGGCGTCGCGGCAACGCCTTCCATGCGCCCGACATTGACCGGGGGCAGGGAGGCGGGCTGTGGGCCCGGTGCATTCAGTCGTTCGCGCAGCTGCGCAAGCCCCTCCCGACAGGCGTCTTCGGCAGCATCCAGGCGGCCCGCCAGGCGGTTCAGCTCCTGCGATAGCCTCTGGGCCACCTGCGCGCGTTCACCAGGATCGGAAAGCTCCGATATCTGTCGGTCAAGCTGTGCAACTCTTGCATCGACACGCGTACTGGCGAGATGTTCGGTCAGCTCGTGCACACCTCTTTTGAGATGCGCAAGCTGCCCGGCATAGGTATTTTCGACTTCGATCAGCTTGGTAGCGAGTTCACGGGTAGATTGGCGTAGCGCCGCAGTGGCCGCACCCAGTTCCAACCCTTCCAAAAGATCGAGGCGGCGACCAAGCCCTGCTACCTCGTCTTTGACCTGAAGGGCTGTGATCTCCATCTGGCAATTGGCCAGTTCGATTCGACTTGAGAGCGCGTCGACCTGTTCGCTGAGAGCAGCCATTTGCATGTTGCCCTGCCGCGTCGCCTGCGCCGTCTGCGCGGTGAGCTTCGCCAAGCCTGCATGCAGCGCCTTGACGGCGTCTTTCATGGCATTGCCGGTCGAACGCAGCTCGATCCTGCTCAGCTGCTCGCCGAGGGAGCCAACCTGCCTTTCCAGGCGGGCAAGGGCGTCCGCCTGTTGCCGCGGTCCACGGTAGGCGTTTTCTTCACTGTCTCTGATTCGCCGACTGTCGGATGTCTGCAGGTCACTGGCATCAGACTGGCGGTCGATTCGGCGGAGGTGCACATCCGTTTGCAGGAGAGACGGTGAGTCGTCCCTCTCACTGCGTGATTCTTCCGCGGCGGATCTTTGTGGAGTCGCGCCCGAACCCGCGCCCCGCCAGCCATCCGCATTCGCGGCCGCATTGGGCCGCCAGCTCTCGGGCAGCGCCAGAACGCTTGGCTGGGCACCGTCTGCGGGGCGCAAAATCCGTCGGGTCAGCCATTCTCCGACCGGCAAGCCCTCACGCCGCGCGGCAGCACGGGCGGCCTCGCGGGCCTCGCGTGGTATGCCCCCAACGTTCCAGAGAAGATCAGGCTGCATATTGATTCGCCCCTGGTAGCACCCAAAATTGAGTGCCAAAACCAAAATCTAGTGTATCAAAGCGAACATCTGCGGGCCAGCTTGGGCATCAACGGAGCTGTGACTGCTTTTGGCAAGCAGGTGCAAATTATGGACTGAGACGCGCGCTGCGAGACACCCCGGCCTTGTCGAGCTCTGGTCCAAGGTGACCGAGCAACCAAAGCGCCGTCATGTGATAATCCGCCGTGAGCGACCAAAGCGGATACCGGAAGGTAGCTGGCCGGTTGTGTTCGACGAAGAAATGCGCAGTCCATGCCGGGCCATATCCGGCCAGAAGCGCGACGGGAACAAGCCACGCCTTGCCGGTTACGATAAGGGTGAGGACGGCAGCGCTCGCAAGGATCGTTCCGGCGATGTGAATGGCACGGGTCTGCGATTTGGCATGCTCGCTGAGGTAATGAGGCCAGAATGCACGATAACTGGTCAGTGCGCTGGTCTCTCGCTCGGTCATGGTGTGCTGACCTTCGGCACGGCGGCACGTTCTGCAGGCAGCTTGGGCCGGGCGAAGGGTCTGGCCTGCTTTGCGACAGTGGGATCGGTATAGCGTGCGACTTCCCGGTGCGCGTCTTTGGCCACATTCGGGTGCTGCGGGATTACGTCGGCGAATAGCTGGGTCACGAATACCTCGTGGCCATTGATCGCGGCACCGACGCCAGTCTTGCTGTAATCCGAAAAGGTGAGGTTGTCGCGATGGCTCTTGCTGAGCATCCATGTCTTGACGAAGCGGCTGGCATAGGCGTTGACGTTGATGCCTATGTCCTTGGTGTAATATTGCGCTGCGATGTTTTCCCCAAGCAACCCCTGAAATGACTTGTCCCGAGCCATCATCAGCTTCGCGGTTGTTTCACCATCCGGCGCGCGGTGTCCAAGAAAATGTTCGCGCGCCATATCCTCGCTATGGGTCCGGGCCACCGCTGTGAGCTCCGGATCGAGCGCCAGGGGTTTTGCAGAAGGGTTGGTCGCAAGCCGCTCCTTCTCGACGAGGACGAAGATGCGATGCTCCAGCGCTGCCAACTGTTGGTGGGGGTCGCTCACCGGACTGCGCCTTGTGGCAAGACGCCCCTGGCCTGCGCACCCTACCAGTACAAGTGCCGCAACGGTTGTTGTTGCGGTCCTCGCACGCCCCCGGAGCCACTTCATTTAGGATACGATCTCGAACAGACCTGCCGCGCCCATACCTCCGCCGATGCACATGGTAACGACGCCCAGCTTGGCTCCGCGACGTCGGCCCTCAATCAGCAGGTGGCCGGTCATGCGTGCACCGCTCATGCCGTAGGGATGGCCGATCGAGATCGCTCCTCCGTTCACGTTCAGCCTGTCGTGTGCAATGCCGAGCCGATCCGCGCAGTACAGCACCTGACTGGCAAAGGCTTCGTTCAGCTCCCAGAGATCGATGTCATCAACCTTGAGGCCGTGACGCGATAGCAGACGCGGAACCGCAAACACCGGCCCAATGCCCATTTCGTCAGGCTCACAGCCTGCGACAGCAAAGCCGCGGAAAATGCCCAACGGCTTGATCCCGCGTTCGCGTGCAAGGTCGGCCTCCATGACAACGCATGCCGATGCTCCATCGGAAAACTGTGAGGCGTTTCCGGCGGTAATGTATTTGCCCTCTTTCACCGTCATGCCGCCTCGGAAGACGGGCGCCAGGGACTTCAAACCCTCTAATGTCGTATCCGGGCGGTTGCATTCGTCGCGCTCGACAACCACGTCAACGATGCTTTCCTGCCCGGTGCTCTTGTCGACCTTCTTCATCTTGGTCTTCAGTGGGACGATTTCGTCGTTGAACTTCCCTGCCTGTTGGGCAGCTGCGGTACGGCGCTGACTTTCCAGGGCATACGCGTCCTGACGTTCGCGGCTGACGCCATAGCGTTCGGCCACGATTTCGGCCGTCTCGATCATAGACATCCACAGCGCCGGCTTGATTTCCATCAAGTGCTCTTCAGTGATGTTCTTGGTGTTCATTCCCCCCATCTGCACCAGGCTGATGGATTCAACACCCGCACCAACTACTGCCGGTGTGCGTTCGGTCCGGATCTGCTGTGCTGCCATCGCGATCGCCTGCAGCCCCGAGGAGCAGAAGCGATTGATCGTGGTGCCGGCCGTGGTTACGGGGCAACCGGCCCAGATTGCGGCATTTCGTGCGACATTCATGCCCGTCGCACCTTCTGGCTGCGCGCACCCCATGAACACATCTTCGATTTCTGTCGGATCCAAGCCCGCGCGCGCAATCGCGTGCTTGATGGCGTGTCCCCCCATAACTGCACCATGCGTTATGTTAAAGCCGCCACGAACGGATTTGGCGAGGCCCGTACGGGCAGTTGAAACGATGACGGCTTCGCGCATGGCTTTCCTCCGGAGGGTCGACAGACGGACGGACCTTAAGCTGCGAACCTGCCTTCCGCCAAGCCTGCATCCTCGTTGCGGTGGTCAATATTGTCGCGGCTGTCAATATCAAAAGCCCAAGGTATGGCGCGGCACTAAGACGACTACCCGGGCCGGGAGGCTGGGCGTCGTATCTGACGCATGGCTTAAAGACTGTTGCCGGCGGCGGAGTTGATTGCCGCAATCTGTTCCTGGTGCGGCAGATCCCCGGAACGCGACGACCGGTGCGGGAAGCGCAGCGTGAACACGATCACGGTTCCAAGCGCGGCAAGACCAAGGGCAAAGTCTCCCGAAATGGAAATATTGGGGGCGCTCAGTGTAACGGCGTCAGCG
>JAGWRJ010000288.1 GCA_028869725.1 Alphaproteobacteria bacterium
AATTCCACATTGTGGCGCTGTCCCCAGGAATGATCTGAGTCCCCGGTGCAGTGAACGTCGTACTGTTTCCCGGCAATGGAGAGGGTGCCATCGACACGCCAGGCGCGATGGTAGCGGTTGGCTGCCATCCAGCTGGGCGTGGGAAACGCCCCGTCCGCGTAATCATAGGGCGGTGAGAGAAACTCGGCCTTCAGATCAAAGCGGTTACCCTCGCCGTCGTCGAACGTCAGGTGCTGCCGCTTTAGCGGCTCCAGCCGCCGAAACCGCATCCCGAAGAGTTCCACGTCGTCGAAATCCTGGGTCAGAAGATGGTCAGCGTTCTTCTGAAAACAGTAGACCCACCTGTCTTTGTCCACGAGTCTGTATCCAGGGCTCGCTGCCGCCACCTCGTTGACGTCCATATTGGGCCAGGCACCATGATAAAAGCTCACCAGCATGCCCGAGGGCTGTGGCTGATTGGGCACCACCCAGAGATAAAGCCAGCCCCCGATTTTGTTCTTTGCGTCGTTAAAATTGAAGTACAGGCTTTCGCGCCAGAAATAGTCCTCGTTCACCTGATCACGGTGGCGAAGCTCGTCGGCTGCTTGAAGCGTCATTGCGTCCCCACAGGCTTTTGGCCCATACCTCCTGGTGTGTGCAGCCTTTTCACTGCATCTCGTAGCGAATCGGCAGGCTCTTCGGCCCGTTGACAAAAAATGCCTGCGTCATCGTCGCCTCGCCGTCACGAGACAGCGATTTCAGCCGCGGCAGAAGCTCTTCAAAGAGGATCCGCATCTCCATCCGTGCAAGATGCTGGCCCAGACACAGATGGGCTCCGTACCCAAACGCAATTTGCCGATTGGGCGTGCGGTCGACCTTGAACTGGAACGGATCCTCAAAAATATCCTCATCGCGATTGCCCGAGGCGTAGCACAGCATCAACCAGTCGCCCTTCTTGATCTGACGTTGACGCAGTTCGGTATCTCGCGTTGCCGACCGCATGAAATGCTTGACCGGCGTCATCCACCGGATCGCCTCTTCCACAGCACTTGGAATAAGCCCCGGATTTGATTTGAGCTTGGCGAATTCTTCGGGGTGATCACACAGCTCCCAAACGGCACCCGCGGTGGACGACGATGTCGTATCGTGGCCAGCCGTTGCGATGATCATGTAGTAGCCCATCTGCTCCAGGCGAGGCAGCGGCACGCCGTCTATCGTCGCCGTAGCAATGACTGTCGCAAAATCGCCGCGCGGGTGAGCCCGTCGATCTTCAGAAATCGTGGAAAAATAGGCCTCGAAGTCATCGACCACCGCCGTCAGCGCCTTGGCATATTGAACGGGATCAGGCGCAGCAGGCTGTACGCGCGCAGTATCGGGATCCTGAGGACCAAAGAGCTCCTGGGTCAGCCGCAGCATGCGCGGCTCGTCTTCCTCCGGAACTCCCAAAATCTCCATGATCACATGCAATGGATACCGCAACGCCACGTCGGCTACGAAATCGCAATGCCCGTTCATCGCCGCCATCTTGTCCACGACCGCACGAGCGATCTGCCTGATGCGGTCCTCAAGTTTCTTGAGATTGCTGGGCAGGAACCATGCCTGCGCCAGCGCCCGGTATTTGGGATGTTCGGGGGCATCCATCTGCACCAGGCTCTTGATCAGATGAGGGCTTCCTCCGGTGATCTCACGCACCCTGCGGTCATTTTCCTGGTTGGTGAGGGTCGCCTGACGATCTCCATTATGGAAGAGATCATTCTGCCGGCCGACCTCCAGAATATCCGCATGCTTGGTCACGACCCAAAATGGATCAAAACCCTCCGGTTCGGCGATGCCGAGCGGGTTGTTGGCGCGCAGCCAGGCATAGGCATCATGTATCCGCCGTGACGCATAGGCGCGCGGATCGACAATCGTTTCGGCAATATCCTTGGGTAGCGTGATCGGCTTTTGGGTCATCATGGCCTCCGTTCAGCTTTGATCTCAGCTGCGTTCCAGCAGCTCGACGAGATTGCCTTCGGGGTCAGCAATCATGGCGTATCGCGCCCGCACCCGCCCGGCGGGCTCGGGCAGAGTGACACCGGCATCAAACTCTGAAATCGGCGTGATGACCGTCGCACCGTCCCGCAGGACCGAGGCCATCGCCGCGTCGAGGTTTTCGATGTCGAGCGTGAGATAGGCAATGCCGGCGGCATCGCCAAAGGGCGCGCGCGCCGAATGCTTCGCATCTTTGCGCACGTAGAGCTTGAGGAGGCTCTGGCCGCAACTGTAGAGGTGAAGCCGTCCGTCAGGAAGAGGTATTTCCCCGGCCCTGGGCAGGCCGAGCGTATGGCCGTAAAAGTGCGCCTGCGCGGCAATGTCGGACACCACAATGCCCACGTCGATCCCGGCTTTTCTGACTTTGAGCACGACTTAAGTCCGCTTGAGCACCTTCAGGTAGTATTCGAGATTCCAGTAGAACGAGAGAATTCCCGAGCCCTTGTGTTCGCCGTCATTGACCGTGAATTCGAAGTAGCAGTCATTATTCCAGACGGTGCCACGCTCGGTAGGTGACGAGCAGAAGGAGGTGCCCTTGATGCGGCTCATTCGCCTGTTGCTGTCCACGATGTTCATGACGATTCCTCGTTGGATCCCATCCGCGTCATAATCGGGGCAGATTTCAAGATTGGTGATCGGCGACATTGTCTTGCCGTCATAAACAAACCCGTAAGGGAACACCCCGCCATCAAGGGCAACCCCTTCAAAGGCATGA
>JAGWRJ010000289.1 GCA_028869725.1 Alphaproteobacteria bacterium
CCGTACGCAAATGCGCGCTCATTGCATCAAATTTGGAACCCCGGCTCACCGAAAGGCGCAAATGGCCAATAATTTCATAACCATAGCATGGGCAGGCTTCGGAAAATCAAGTCCCATAATCCGGTACCATAGAGCGATTGGGTGGAAAAGACGCGTGACGTCATGAGGGCGTGCTGTTTCGGTGTTGTTCCGCTGATTTGATTGGCGCAAGCGTGCGATGGATGCCGTAGCGACGACTTCGGGGGCACTCGAAGGGGCAGTTGTTTTCCGGACTGGTACGAGGTGCGGTCCGGCTCGCGCCAGTCCCGTAAGGTGCTTTGCCGTTGCATGAGGTGTTGGCGTGGACCTCCTGGCGGTACTGGCCACGGCGGCGGTGCCCTCAGCCATGTTGCCCGGTTCGGACTAAGGGCTGCGAACTGCTGGTACGCGTTCGACCCATGGTTCATGAAGCCCCTCAAATTCGATATGATGATCGGCACGCATTCCAAGTAATCGTGCGACGGACCGGTCAGCATCCGGTGCTTGAGTAGGCGCTCGTAACAAGCGAAAGGCGGCGATGCTAACGGAACGACGGTGCATGTGCGGGATACATGATAATTTGGGCTTGAAGCAGGTCCTGGGCCTGAGCGATCGGAGGATCGTCATTGTCGGGAGCAGGCGCGAATTCTATGGAAAACGCTAGCACGAGATACGTTTCTACATCATTTCACTGGCTTTTCTGACGTACCGGATCACCGCTCATTTTCTTCACCCGAGTCCCCTGCGATCACATACGTCACTGGGTTGCGGTGTGTGCCGGCCGTGCAGGCCCGCCGATCCGCCACGTGGATGCGAAGTGCTTCAGCATGATTGAATTGTTGCGGGATGCATCGTCACCCCGTCCGCGGTTGATCCAGCCGAGGCTTGTTCTCTTATAGAGATGGGCGCGCGACTTCCGGAGAAAATTCGTGGCGCAGCTTGGGATGACATATTTCGGTGCCCGGCAATGGGCGCTGATCCACACGTCGTCAACATAGAAAGCTGCCGCAGGCGCCGTGGAATAGTCGGTGAGGGCGCCGAGATCGAAGAAGCGCGGCCGCACGACGTACCCGGTAAATCCCTGAAGAATGTCGACGGGGACAGGCTTTTTTAGCCTTGCGGTTCTCAGCGGCGCCGGCGGCCTTTGAAACACGTTCGAGAAGAGCGTCGTCGGACGGTCTACCAGATCAACCGGAGCGATCCAGCCACCAAGTCCAAATGCAGTGTCGGGCTCGGAACGGGCGGCAGCTTCGAGAACCTCAATCGTATTAGGTGCGTAAATGCGATCGTCGTCCACCACAAGAATAAGTTGATCCGGATCGCAGGCGCCCACCGTCGGCAGGAGTTTCGTTGCCGGGCCCCAATCATCGCACCGAACCAATTTGACCGAGAGGAGCTCTTCGAGCCATGGCGGAATGACGTAGGGTTGCTTTTCCCGAATGCTCGTCGCGGGCAGGTTAAGCCGTATTTCTCTTGGCGCACGCGTCTGCGCCATAAGGCTTTTGAGGGTTTCAGCGAGGAAGTCGATGCGGCTTGGAATCGTGGTAAGGCTGACGATGACGTCGGCGCGATCTGTACGATTCGCGCACTGCCTGTCGAGAGTCATGAGGTCGGAGTGCGCCAGAGTGTATTCGTAGACGACATCATGGAGCAGCCGCTCGCCCTCCAGATAGTTATAGGCGACAACGAATGCCCCGATGGCAGCGGTCGGTATAGCGATCGGCCATATCATCGTGGGGGGGCCATTGCAGCTGGGTGCCCTACAATTCTAGAACGTATGGCTTGAATATGATCTAAGCTTTTTGCAGCGCATTTTCGGAGTGCGGGTGGTGGCGGACACGGATCTGGTACTTGGATATGACTTCGGAACCTCTTCCGTCAAGGCTGCGATCTTCGCTCCGGACGGTACAGTTCATGCCGTTACCGCCTGCTCCTACCCCGTTTACTACCCACAATCCGGCTGGGTTGAGCAAAACCCCGAGGATTGGTGGCATGCCATGTGCGTCGCCACACGCCAGCTTCTAGAACAATGTCCATGGAGCGCCGGCCGCATCGCCGCGATTGGCATGGCGGCCCAGATGTGTGGCGTCGTGCCGGTCGACCGCCATGGTCAGTCGCTTTCCAACTGCCTTACCTGGATGGACACACGGTCTGCCGATATTGCACGGGAGCTGATGGGCGGAGCCATCAGCATTCACGGCTATAACGCCGTGAAGCTCGCATATTGGATCTGGTTGACGGGAGGGGCGCCAAACCTGTCCGGCAAAGATCCGATATCGAAATACCTCTGGCTGAAGCAGCAACGGCCGGACATCTGGGGGCGGGTGCACAAGCTTCTGGACGTAAAGGACTATCTGCTTCACCGCTGCACCGGCCGCTTCGCCGCGACCTATGATAACGCGCATCTGACTTGGCTCTTCGATGCCCGTTCCGGAAGGAAGTACTGGTCAGACGCCCTGTTGGGTCGGGCCGGACTGGATGGTGCGCTACTACCCGAAGTGGTCCGGGCCACGGATATTGCTGGCGCGCTCACGACAGCCGCAGCGGCCGATCTCGGATTGCGGGCCGGGATTCCAGTTGCAGGCGGTTTGGGCGACCTTAGTGCTGCTGCGGTGGGCGCCGGCAATCCGGCCGACGGCTCTCTTCATTTGTACATTGGAACGAGCGCATGGTTTGGCGCCATGTTGGGAAAGTCACGCGTCGATCCGCTCACGGCCACGGGTAGCATATGTTTTGCAGATGGACGCGACTATCTGCTGATCGCCACCCAGGAATGTGCGGGCGCGTCTATCCGCTGGGGTATGGAGACGCTGGGTTTCGGGCCGGACGCGTTCCCTGCTTTCGAAGAGATGGCGGCTGGGGCCGTCCGAACGCGCGACATGGCCATGTTTTTCCCCTGGTTCGCCGGCGAACGCGTTCCCATCGACGACGAACGCATTCGCGGAGGTTTTGGTAACCTGTCGCTCGCGACGGACCGCGCCCAAGTCGCCTTTGCGCTTTACGAAGGTGTTGCGCTCAATGCGCGCTGGGCAATGCGTCCCTTCGACCGACTTTCGGGGCGCGGCGGCCAGACCATTCGAATAGTCGGCGGTGGCGCCCGGAGCCGCTTCTGGACCCAGATCTTTGCCGACGTGCTGGGACGCCCCGTTCAACGCGTCGATGCGCCCGAACTATGCGGCGCACGTGGCAGCGCCATGGCTGCTGCGGTCGCCGCCGGATGGTATGCCGATTTGCAGTCCGCGGCGGTCATGACGCATGAGGGCGAAACCATGCATCCGGATCCGGCCGCATCTGCCTTTCACTCGGAACGCTTCGATAATTTCGCGACATTTTATGGCCGGGTTCGTCCGTGGTATTGGAGATACGGGGCGATGGGTAGTCCCGCCCAAGCGGACTAAAACAGACCATGATCGACGGCAACTACAAAGCCTTCACCAACAGACTTTGGAACGCTTTGGCGCGCGGCTTCGTCGCGGCCGGCCTGTCGCCCAATCAGGTGACGATTCTCGGTCTTGTCTTCGTCCTTGCCAATTGCGCACTCTATCCGCTCCATCGCAGCCCCCTCATTTTCGGCTTGGGTCTGGCGGTCTCGCTCGTTTTCGACGGTATTGATGGCGCAGTGGCGCGGCTGACCAATGCTACGTCGCGTTTCGGCGGCTATCTGGACGCCGTCGTCGACCGTTATCAGGAAGCCGCCATCTAC
>JAGWRJ010000290.1 GCA_028869725.1 Alphaproteobacteria bacterium
GCGACAGCAGCAAATCTCATGACTCGGCGGACTATGAGCCGCAGGCATTGGTGGACGACCTCATTGGCCTTTTGGACCATCTCGACGTCGCCCGCGTCGATGTCCTCGGGTATTCGATGGGTGGGCGGCTCGCTCTCGCGCTCGCCAGTGCCTGTCCGCAGCGTGTCGACCATGTTGTGGCCGCAGGCGTAGGCGGGCGACTGCTGGCGCCTCCGTCTGCGCCCGGTGCGATGGCTGCAGCGATGGAGGCAGCCAACCCAGCCGACATCTCCGAACCGATGCTGCGCAGCTTTCGTCATTTTGCAGACGAACAGGGCGCCGACTGCAAAGCCCTCGCCGCCTTCAGCCGCGGTCCTGCAACGCCCCTTTCCGCGGAGCGCCTCGCCCTCATCAGCGCGCCCTGCCTGATCATCGCCGGAGCACGGGATCCGCTCGCCGGCGACCCGACGGAGCTTGCAGCGCTCATCCCTGGAGCGAAGGCGCGCCAACTTCCGGGATGCGATCATTTTTCTGCTGTTGCCCACGGCCTTCTCAAAGCCAGCGTGTTCGATTTCTTTGCGGATGAGCTCGATCTGTAAGCGATCCGCGCAAAACAAAACGACGTATGCGATGGTGTTGAAGCTGCGCAGCTCTGCGCATTAAAGGAGGGAAGACCATGAAGTACGGACTGACACGTCTATTAGGCGCCTCAATGCTGGTTGCAGCCGTGTCCGCACTGCCGGCTGCAGCGGCCGGCAATGTCGCCACGGAAATTCATACCGCAGCGCTCCATGCAGGATTTTCGGCCAAATCCAGCACCATCAAGATGGTGCATGCGCACATGCATCATGCGCTCAACTGCCTGGTCGGCCCGAAGGGCATGGGTTTTGACAGCAGCGCACTTGATCCCTGCAAGAACCAGGGCAATGGTGCCATCGTCGACGCCACATCCGCTGCGACGAAGCAAAAGCTCGAAAAGGTTGCGCAGATGCTTCGCATGGGCCTGACCGACAATACGCTTGCCACCGCCAAGGCCACGGCCGCCAAGGCTGAAGCCGAACTGAGCGGCATGAGTAAGAAATAACTCAGCCGGGCTGCGCGGGCGTGGCAAGCATTCCCACAAGATCCTGCGGTGTCAGGATCTGCGGCAGCACCTGCGCCCGCGCAGCACCAGGGCCATAATAGAGATAGAGCGGAACGCCGGCCCGACCATGGGCTTCAAGCAGCGCCGAGATCTGCGGATTGCGGTTTGTCCAGTCGGCGACCAGATACGCAACATGTCGGCGATGAAATGCACGCTGTACCGAGGGCGCCTCCAGCGCAAGCTTTTCATTGACCATGCAGGTAATGCACCAGGCCGCCGTGGCATCCACAAATACCGGTCTGCCGGATCGACGCAACTGTGCGAGCCGAGCTGGCGTATAAGCCTGCGCATCCAGCCCCGCAGCCGCAGTTACCCCAGTGTCGCTCCTGGTGCGCGCCCCACCATACACAAGACCAAGACCGCCCAGTGCGGCGGCCAGTGCGAGCACGCTGACCACTGTTCCGGTGTGCCGCCACAGAGGCTTTGCCTGCCGGCTCGAGGAATAGGCCCATGCTGCAAAGGCAAGAACGATCATGGCCCCCAAGGTGGTAATCAGTGGGGTTGCGCCCGCCTCCTGGGCCAGCACCCATAGAAGCCACGCGCTGGCGCCATACATGGGAAACGCGAGGGCCTCGCGCAGGCGCACCATCCAGATGCCCGGTCGCGGCAGCCAGCCACGCCAGCGCGGCGCGATCGCGATCACAACAAACGGAGCGGCAAACCCGAAGCCAAGCGCCGCAAATACGAGCATGGCGACACCAGCGTTCTGCGTCAGCGCAAATCCCAGCGCAGCCGCCATGAAGGGGGCCGTGCATGGCGCGGCAACGGCGACGGCGAGCAGACCGGTAAAGAACGCGCCCCACGTATCCTTGCGTCCGGCAAGAGCGGTGCCGCCGCCAAACCCTTGGCCAAGTTCAATGACGCCTGAAAGATTGAGTCCGACCGCAAACAGCAGGAGTGCAAACGCGGCAACGAACACCGGCTGCTGCAGCTGAAAGCCCCAGCCCACCGCAAAACCGCCGGCACGCAGCAGCACCGCCCCCGCCCCCAGACCGACAAAACCCAGGAGTGCGCCGATACCGTAGGCAAGGCCCTGCATCGTGGCCCGTGTTCGATGCACCCGCGCGCTTTCGGCAACGGCAAGAATCTTGATGGCCAGAACCGGCAGCACACACGGCATAAGGTTGAGAATGAGACCGCCTACGAACGCCAGCAGCAGCACGAAGGCGAGGCTCTGTGGCGCACGCCTGCTGAAGGCCGATGCGGGTACGGGCCCCTGCGGGGCATTGATGGCAAGTGCCTTGATCGTGCCACCTGCATCGGTCAGTTCGAGTACACCCTGAAGCGGTCCCTTCTGCTGCGGGTGTGCCTCAATCTGAAGGGCAATGCCCTGGCGAAGGCGCAGCAATTCTTGAGGTGCGGTGGCGACGATTTGTCCGCCGACAGACGGCACGAACAGCGCTGTCCGCGGGCCAGCTGCGGCAAGATCGGGTGCGGCAATGTAGAGAACAAGTCGTGTGCCGCGTCGACCGTAGTGCACCGTCCAGGGCGAAGGACCGGGAAGCCTGGCGCGGGCGGCCGCAAACTGGGCCGCGATGGTGGCATAGGGTGCAGGGCGCGTCGCACTGATGCTGACTGGCAGCGTCAGGTCAGCCTCTTCAGGAATGCAGATCTCCTTGCACACCAGCCACTGTGCATGGGCCCTGAGGGTAACGAGCGTGCCGGGGCGCACAGTGCTTGGCGCGGCGATGGAGGTCAGCAGCCAGACCTTGTGCGCATAGCCGTAATCGATCAACGGACCGGTCACGAAGCGCTGGGGATAGGGCCACTCCAGCGGCGACGCCTGCCAGCCTTTGGGCAACGCCCAGCTGAGCGAGGTCGGCATGCCGGCAGCGCCGGGATTTTGCCAGTAGGTATGCCAGCCCGGCCGGATCTCCTCTTCGAGCGCGACGGCAAGGCGGCCGCCTGGCATCACGCTCGCGGTCTCGCTGATCAGCCGGGCCTGCACTTTCGGTGCCGCGGCCTGAACCCCGACGGGAGTCAGGGCAAGCAACAGCAGCAGCAGAGGGAGAAAGCGCGGCATGACCCGCTATACCCTGCCGCGATGCCGCTCGCCAGCGGCATAGGGCAGCACTCGGCAAAGGCGCCGGCCCTGGGGTAGGCTCCGGCCCGAAACATCATTCCACGGAGTGTCACATGCCCACCATGAACCGCCAATGGATTTTGGCCCGCCGTCCGGTAGGCGAGATCGCTGCGGGCGATCTCGAACTGCGCGAGGCTCCTATACCAGAGCCAGGCGATGGCGAGTTTCTGGCGCGTACGATCTACCTGTCGCTTGATCCCACCAACCGGATCTGGATGAGCGACCAGGACCAGTACATGCCACCGGTCGAACTGGGCGAGGTCATGCGCGGGGGCACCCTGTCCGTGGTCGAGCGCTCACGCCATCCCGACTTCAAGCCGGGCGACATCGTTTCAGGCGTGGCTGGATGGCAGGATTACGCGCTTGCGCACATAGCGCAGAAGCTGCCGGCACATCGGAGTCTGCCTCTGCCGGCCTACATGAGTGTTCTCGGCATGACCGGAGCGACGGCGTATTTCGGACTTCTGGACATCGGCAAACCCAAGGCTGGGGAAACCCTCGTGGTTTCGGCAGCCGCAGGCGCAGTCGGCTCGATTGTTGGCCAGATTGGAAAGCTCAAGGGCTGCCGTGTGGTAGGTATCGCCGGGTCCGATGAAAAGTGCCGGCATGTGGTGAACGATTTCGGCTTTGACGCCTGTCTCAACTATAAACACGCAAACTTTGCGCAGGAACTCGCACGGGCCTGTCCGGACGGCATTGACATCGATTTTGAGAATGTCGGCGGCAGCATTCTGGATGACATACTCGCACGTATCAATCTTAAGGCGCGCATTGTCCTGTGCGGACTGATCGCGACCTACAATGCCAAGGGCCCGGTTCCTGGGCCTTATAATTTTGCCCAGCTGCTCATGAAGCGCGCACATCTGGAAGGCTTCATCATCATCGATTATCTGCCACGCCTCGCCGAGTTCTGGCAGGAGATGCCCGGCTGGGTCGAAGATGGCCACATCAAGTACGACGTCACCATCAGGCGCGGACTGGAACAAGCGCCAGAGGCCCTCAAGCTTCTTTTTACCGGTGGCAATACCGGTAAGCTGCTGCTTCAGCTCAGCGACGAGCCCTGATGCGCATCACCTCCGGACGCTTCAAGGGGCGGGCTCTGCACACGCCACCGGACCGGCGCACCCGACCGACATCGGACAAGGTGCGCCAGGCTGTATTTAATATCCTTGTACATGGTGATGTCAGCGCGGAATTTGCGCTTGACGGCGCTACGGTCATCGATGTCTTCGCCGGCACCGGAGCAATGGGGCTTGAGGCGATCTCGCGCGGTGCCGCGTATTGTCTCTTCGTTGAAGAGGCAGCGGCCGCGCGTGCCATCATCCGCCAGAACATCGAAGATTTTGGGCTTTCCGGCGTGACCAAAATCTGGCGGCGTGATGGCACGGCCCTGGGCCCGCGTCCGCCCGGTGCCGGCGGGCCGTTCACCCTGGCCTTTCTTGATCCACCGTATCGGCGGGGACTGCTAATCCCGGGGTTGCGCGCCCTTGCCGAGGGTGACTGGCTTTCGCGCAACGCGATTGTCGTGTGCGAGGCAGCCCATGATGAGGAGATCGAGCTTCTGATGGGCTTTGAACCGCTGGATGTGCGGCTCTACGGCGAAAGCAAGATTTTCATTCTGCGCTACCGCGCTGAGATGTCTTAGACGGTGTGTTCGCCCACGGACGGTGGAACTGCAGAAAGCTGCTTGCGCCTCTTCTCCTCGTCGCCAGTATAATGGTGATAGAGCAGCGCGAAGGCCGCGACGACGCCCGGCAACGACAGGAGAATCACCGCCCTGAGCCCTGCACCCCAGTGCAGAAGAAACGCCGCAGTAATGAGACCGGCACTGCCGCCGATGTCCCAGCCACCTTCGGCCGCAATGTGAAAACGCGCCACACAGGGCGAAGACTGGGACTTGTTGTAGACAACCGTCATCAATGTCGGCACATAAAGACAGCTGACAAGAGCTCCAAGCGCATTGGCGAACACTGCAAAGCCGGCATCACCGATGCTCGCTGCCCGCACGACCGTAACGCCCGCAAGGACGCTGAGCGCGACCCAGGCTGCGCGCCGACCATGTCCACCATCGATCAGCCGGCCAAGGACCAGCCCCGCGATCGCCCCGGCCAGTGCAGCAATTGCCATTGCGCCACCATAACTCTGGAAGTTTTCGCCAAGCGCAACGAACAGCGCCAGTTGCCACCCAAAATAAAGCCCGCAGGCAATCCAGCCATCACAGACAAAAAGCAGAATACCCGGCAATGCCGCACGCAGTGCCGAAGGTGCGTTGCGCTGTACAATGATGTTCGGCGTCCACAGGAGCGGTAGAGCTGCGCTCAGGAGCACCACGGCCGTCGCACCGAATGCCACATCAGGCCCGAAACGGGTCAGTGCCCACCCCGCGAGCAGCGGCGCAGCAATGCCAATCATGGCGGCCATGGCTTCACGCACGCCCACCTGCTGGCCGCGGTGATGGGCATCACCGAGCGAGGCAAATACGGCGTGATAGCTCGTCCAGTAGAGCGTATCGCCAATCGCCGAGACGACAATCAGAACGTAAAGACTGGGCCCGATACCATGAACCTGGGCGAGCACCGGATATTGCAGAGCCGAAACAAGCGTGCCTGCGATCAGAATGGGTTTAAGACCAAGGCGCAGCACCAGCGGCAGGATTAGGGGACGCATCATGAAACGTCCCAGTAGAATGGTGGCGAGCGAGGCAAGAACGTCCTGCAATGGCAGACCCGCCTTCAGCAGAAAGACGGTATAGAAGGCACCACTTCCCGTCAGCGCCAGGGAATGAATGCCATAGTGCAGATTAAGCAGATTGACCGCGCGGTTACGAAAATAGGCCATGATCGCAAACCGCCATGTTCTGAAAACAGGAAGCCGTCACAGAGATCCGAAGGGCTGCTTCAACGGCGGCCAAACAGGCGCTCAATGTCGGCGAGCTTGAGCTCGACATAGGTCGGACGGCCGTGATTGCATTGGCCACTATGGGGCGTGGCCTCCATTTCCCGCAATAGCGCATTCATTTCCTCTGCGGAAAGCCGTCTGCCGGCGCGCACCGACATATGGCAGGCCAGTGTCCCGGCGACCTCTTCCAGCCGCTCCTTCAGCGTGAGCGCGTGACCGCTCTCTGCAAGCTCGTCGGCAAGATCGCGGACCAGGCCGGCGATATCGAGTTTACCCAGCATGGCGGGGGTCTGCCGTACCAGTATGGCGTCAGGGCCAAAGGCTTCAAGGACAAGGCCAAGTTCGGCAAATTCTGCGGCGCGCGCGCTGAGGCGCGTGACCTCAGCAGGATCAAGATTGACCACCTCCGGAATGAGCAGAGGTTGACCGGCGATGCCGCCCCGCTCCATGGCTGTCTTCATCCGTTCATAGACGAGCCGCTCATGCGCGGCATGCTGGTCGACGATAACAATGCCGTCGTGGGTCTGCGCGACGACATAGGTCTCGTGCAGCTGCGCGCGCGCAAGACCGAGGGGATAGGTGATGTCGTCTGCGGCTGGTGCGTCCGGCGTCGCGGGCAGTGCGGGCGGGGCCTGCCACAAAACCTCCTGATAGGGCGCTGCTGCAGACTGCAGCGAGGGCGCGGGGTAGCGCAGGGGCGCGCCATGCGGACGAAATGCCGCGAGCGCGGCTCCGGCAACCGTCGTGGCTGCACGGTGACCTGCACCATCGAGCGCACGCTTGAGCGCCGAGACGATCAGACCGCGCACCAGACCTGCATCGCGAAAGCGCACTTCGGTTTTGGCCGGATGCACATTGACGTCCACAAACGCCGGGTCGCAGGAAAGGAACAGCGCGAGGGCCGGGTGACGGTCACGGGCCAAAAAATCCGCATAAGCGCCCCGCACAGCTCCAATCAGCAGCTTGTCGCGCACTGGTCGGCCGTTGACGAAGAGGTACTGGGCCATGGCATTGGCACGGTTGTAGGTGGGAAGACCTGCATAGCCCTCGATGTGTACGCCCTCGCGCATGGCATCGATAGGCACGGCATTTTCCGCAAATTCACGCCCCATCACATGGGTCAGGCGAGCCAGGGCAGCTTCGTTTGTCGGCACGTCGAGCCCTTTGCGACCGTCAAGTGTCAGCGTGAAGGCAGCCATGGGACGGGCCATGGCAAGGCGCTTGACGACATCTACGATGGCCAGATCCTCACTACGCGTCGACTTGAGAAACTTCAGACGCGCCGGCGTCGCAAAGAAGAGGTCACGGACTTCGACGCGCGTGCCGCTCTGGCCGCTGGCGCGAAAACCGATCGGATAAGGCCCCTCGCGTCTGCCACCTTCGAGCGCGATCGCATGGGCTTCACTGTGAACAGTGCGGCTTGCCACCACCAGACGGGCAACCGCCCCAATGGAAGGCAATGCCTCGCCACGAAATCCCATAGTGGCGATCTGCGTCAGATCATCGGCGCCATCGCGCAGGGGCAGTTTGGAGGTGGCATGGCGCTCCACCGCAAGCGCGAGCTCATCTGCCTGCATGCCGACGCCATCATCCTCCACCAGGATGAGACGGACGCCGCCCTCGGCGATGGCGATGTCGATGTTCCGGGCGCCGGCATCAAGAGCGTTCTCGACCAGCTCCTTGACCGCGCTGGCCGGACGCTCGATGACCTCGCCGGCCGCGATGCGGTTGACCGTGCCCTCGTCAAGCCGGCGAATTCTGGGTGAGTCGGATGCCATGGGACGATCCTAGCAGAGCCCCCATGATCAGGGGCAGCCAGCTGGCCAAGCCTAGCTGCCGGCGGCTGTGGACAACCTCAGCCATCAAAAGGTCACGATTGCACCATCGCGTCGCCGCGTTCGGCGGTCAGAGTGTTTGTGTCGGCTGGCCGCGCTGACCCCTGGGACGATTAACGCCCCCCAGCCCCCGAACCAGGCTTAGCGCCGGCCGGCCGACAGCTCTGCCCATCCCGGCTCCACCGAAGCACCAGGCTAGTAGCCCATGGCGCGCAGGTTGGCGGCCACCTGTCCGAACAGCCCCCCGACTGCACCCACCAGGACCGCGATGGTCGTACCCGTCGCGATGAAACTTGCGTAAAGATCACCAATCGCGGCGGAAAAGCCGATGCCAACGAACCCGCAGACGCCACCGGCAATGGCGCCCGCTGTTGCACTTGCAAACCAGCCATGGCCGGTAACCACGGCATAGATGTAGGCAGAGGTCGCCGAGATCATCATGCCGCCAAACAGGAAAAGATGCTCCGCCAGCCACGGGATGAAATGGCCTGTCACATACATCGTGAGTTGCAGCACGATGCCCACCAAAGTTGCCCGGACCAGTGGCACAAGTTCAATCACAGCGGCCTCCATCTCAAATGCACCAGCGCGAGCTTTGGCATCGTGCGCTGAGCCGGGACTAGCTTCAAGGCTGAGGACGCATTTGGCGGTCCAGACGCACCAAATCGAGGTGATGACCGAAGCGTAACCTTTGTTGGCTTGCGATGAGCGGTGTTTTTTTCTAGAGGGCTAGCGTCAACCCCTGGCTGGGCTCCGTAGGCGCTGGTGCCCATACATGCGCAAATCCTCGTGTGCACATGATCGAAATCGAAGGATTGACCAAGCAGTTTGGCCCGCTCGTGGCCGTGGCCGGCATCGACCTGACCGTCGGGCGCGGTGAGGTTTTGGGGTTTCTGGGCCCTAATGGCGCGGGCAAATCCACGACCATGAAGATGATTACGGGGTATCTGTCGGCCAGTGCTGGCCGGGTGCGAATCTGCGGCAACGACATCGAAACCCAGACCATCGCGGCCCAGCGTCAGATTGGCTATCTGCCTGAAGGCGCACCTGCCTACGGCGACATGACCCCACGCAGCTTTCTGAATTTTATCGCCGAGGTCCGGGGTTTCTCAGGCGCTGACGCGAAGGCACGGATCGATCGCGCGATTGCCAATACCGAGCTTGATCCGGTGCTTGAGCAGCCCATCGAAACTCTGTCCAAGGGCTTCAAGCGTCGCGTGGGTCTTGCCCAGGCGATCCTGCATGACCCCCCGGTGCTGATCATGGATGAGCCGACTGACGGCCTTGATCCCAACCAGAAACACGCAGTGCGCCGGCTGATCCGCGAGATGGCTCCACAAAAGGCCATTATTGTCTCCACCCATCTTCTGGAGGAGGTGGAGGCCATCTGCACCCGCGCGGTGATCATTGACCGGGGGCGCATCGTCGCCGATGGCACCCCGTCCGAACTCCTGACGCGGTCACGTCATCACAATGCCGTCACTTTGGTTCTGCCCGTCGAACAGGCCGAACTCGCCCGCGCCCGACTCAAATCGATGAACGACGTAGTTTCCGTCGAACAGACCGGACGTAACGACGGACTTTCCATGCTAACCGCTTTTCCCAAACCCGGCACACTTCTGATCGAAGATGTCAGTGCGCTGGTCATGGCCGAACGCTGGGATGTGCGCGAGCTTTATGCCGAACCAGGCCGGCTCGAAGACGTTTTCCGCGCCGTTACCACCCATGATGCGGCGCGCGCACGCGCCCAGGTAAGCGGGGGCAGTCCATGAGCGGGTTGTGGCCGATCTTCAAGCGCGAATTCACGGCTTATTTCGCGACACCGCTCGCCTATGTGTTCATCGTGATCTTTCTGTTCGCGATGGGCGCGTTCACTTTCTATATAGGCAATTTCTATCAGAATGGCGTTGCCGACCTGTCCGTATTCTTTGCCTATCATCCCTGGCTCTATCTGTTCCTGGTACCGGCCATCGCAATGCGCCTATGGGCAGAGGAGCGGCGCACAGGCACCATCGAGTTGCTGATGACCCTGCCTGTACCGGTTTGGGCGAGCGTGATTGGAAAATATCTGGCAGCCTGGGCCTTTACCGGTGTCGCGCTTGCGCTCACGTTTCCCATCTGGCTCACGGTCAATTATCTGGGCAGCCCGGATAATGGCGTAATCCTCGCCGGCTATGTCGGAAGCTTCCTGATGGCTGGCGGATATCTTGCAATCGGCGCCGCGATCTCGGCGACGACCAATAATCAGGTCATCGCCTTCGTGGTGTCTGTTGTCGTCTGTTTTCTCTTCACCATCTCAGGCGCTCCGCTCGTTCTCGATTTTGTTCGCGCCATCGCGCCGCTACCGATCGTAACTGCGATCTCCTCCTTCAGTTTCCTGACCCATTTCGGCGCCATCTCATCCGGCGTCATAGACCTTCGCGATATCATCTTCTTCGTCTCATTGATCGCGCTGTTTCTGGCGGTCAACATTGTCTTGATCGACCTGAAGAAGGCGAGTTGAACCATGACCAGGCCGCTCTCCCGGCGCGTCTATGCGATCACCGCCCTCATCCTGGCGGCAATAATCTTTGTCGCGATCAACATTGGCTCCGACGCCAGCCTGACCACGGAACAGATCGATCTGACGCAGAATGGGCTCTACACGATCTCGAAAGGCACCAAGGAAATCCTGCGCAGCCTAAAAGAACCCATTACCCTGAAGTTTTACTACTCCAAAAAGTCGGCAGCTGATTATGCTCAGATCAGCGCTTATGCGACACGCGTGCGCGACCTGCTGCAACGCTATGCCACTCTGTCGAACGGCAAGGTCATCGTCGAGGAACTGGATCCGGCGCCCTACACGCGGGCCGAAGATGAAGCCAATGCTGCGGGTCTGACCGGGGCGCAGACCGACAATGGTCACATTGTCTACTTTGGCCTCGTCGGCACCAACACCATAGACGGCACGCAGACCATCCCGTTTTTCAGTCTGAAGCGTGAACCCTTCCTGGAATACGACATCACCTCTCTAATTTACCGGCTGTCGCAACCTACCAAACCGGTAATCGGCGTCCTGTCCTCTCTGCCGCTTGATGTCGGTGCCGGCGGAATGATGGCGGCGCTGCAGGGCCGTGCCCAACCTTACGTGGCATGGCAGCAGCTGACGCAGAACTACAAGACGCGCATGATTCCGGCCGATTTCAAGACGCTGCCTAGAAACATCGCGGTCCTGATGATTGTTCAGCCGAACAAGCTGAACGCGGTGCAGCAGTATGCCATTGACCAATACGTACTGCGTGGCGGGCACGTTCTGGTTTTCGTCGACCCACGCTCGGATCTGGCAGTAGCCTCAGGTGGTGGCGGCCAGCCAGTCGCTCCGGCGTCCTCGGACCTGCCCAAGCTTTTTAAGGCCTGGGGTATTGGCTTTAACCCCCACAAGATCATCGCCGACGGCCAGCTGGCACAGCAGGTCGAAGTTCAGGACAATCCGCACAACCCGATCGTGCTCTATCCCACCTGGTTGCGGATCGGCAAGGCGCAGATGAACCGCAAGGACCAGGTGACGGCAAATCTGTCTGATCTCAACCTGGCCACAGTTGGCGCACTCTTTCCGGCAAAGGGTGCCACCACGCATTTTACACCCCTGATCACGTCCTCGGATGATGCCAGCCTGATCGCGACGAGCCGCGTGCAACTGACCCCGCCGCAGGACCTGCTCAGCGCGATTCATCCAATGGGCAAGCCCTTTGTGATCGCGGCGCGGATATCAGGCCCGGCGCGCACTGCCTTCCCCGACGGCGCGCCCCCGGGAGCGCCGGCTAAGGGCGAGATCAAGTCTGCCAAGACCATCAATCTGATCGTGATGGCCGACACCGACATATTCGACGACCATTTCTGGGTACGGATGGACGAGAGCTATGGCGGAAAGCCGATTGCCGAGCCCTTCGCCGACAATGGCGCCTTCATTCTCAATGCCGTGGAAAATCTGACCGGTTCGAACGCCCTCATTTCCCTGCGTACCCGTTCGGTTTCCGAACGGCCGTTCACCGTGGTCAAGGAGCTACAAGCCGAAGCTCAAGCGGAATTTCAACAACAGGCCAACGACCTGCAGCAGAAACTGGCCGATACCGAACACAAGCTGAAGACACTCGAAGGCGGCGGTGATGCATCGTCGGGCACGGTTGTGCAGCTTTCGTCCAAGCAGCAGAACGAAATCGAAGCCTTTAAGCGCGAACTGATTGATACCCGGCTGCAGCTGCGCCGCGTGCAGCTCAATCTGCGCAAGAGCGTCGATCAGCTGGGCAGTATTCTCGCATTCCTCAATATCGCCTTCGTCCCAATTCTGGTGGCGCTGTTTGCGATCGTGCTGGCATGGCTGCGCCGACGGCGCCGTGCCCGTGCTGTAAGCTTGTGACGGAGGCCGCAATGTCCCGGGCAGCAGCGATCCTTCACAACCGTCGACAGCGCAATCTTCTGGTGCTGGTCATTCTGGCTGTGCTCAGCATCTGGTTCGCCATCATGGCTCTTGCCCATCAGGCGGCACTGATGGCGCCCAAATACGTGCCCCATACGTTCTTTCCCGGGCTCGCCCAGAAGGACCGGCACATCGCAAGCATCCGCATCACCTCGAAAAAATACGGAACAGTTGCGGTCGACTTTATTCCCGAGCGCGGCTGGGTTCTGCCCGCCGAGCATGATTTTCCGGCCAATTTTGCCCTTGTGCGCAAGACCATCTTCGGCATGGTCGGTCTTGAGGCGGTAGCGCCCAAAACCGCACGACCGCAATGGCTAAAATATCTTGACCTGGAAGCCCCTCCACAGGGGCGCGGAGTCAAGGTCGCGCTCTATGATGATAAGGGGCACACGATTGCGGCGATGATTGCTGGCAAGACCACGACGCTTGGCGAACTGGGCCAGCTGGGTCTTTTTGTGCGCACGCCGTCCAGTTCCCAGAGCTGGCTGGCCCGTAGCGTCTTCCAGCCTGACCCCAATCCTGCCGACTGGATGAACAAGGATGTACTCCATCTTCATCGAGCCGAGATCAAGTCGGTCACCGTCAGGCCGACGGACGGTCCCTCCTATACCGTAGAGCGGGCCACGCCTTCAGTGGCAGACTTTGCCGTGAAGGGGCTGCCGAAGGGGAGCGCCCTCTCCTATCCCACCGCGCCTGACGGCCCAGCCTATGGTCTGGTCGATTTTTCGTTCGACAAGGCCGTGCCCATACAGACGATCGATTTCGCGCACGCCGCCGAAATGGAAACCACCACCTTCGATGGCCTGAGCATTACCGCGCGCATCGCTGCGCAGGATGGAAACAGTTGGGTCGCGCTGTCTGCTGCCGCGAAGCCTGGCAACAGGGCCGCCGGACAGCAAGCCCGCACCATCAACAAGACTGCAGGTGGCTGGGCCTTTGAGATCCCTGCCTACAAGGCAGCCCAACTCACCACCCCCCTGGACAATCTGCTCAAACCAAAGCCCCGCCCCGTGACACACGGCAGGTGACAAATGCGCCGCCGCGCGCTAGTCGGGCAAGGACGCACACCGGGGCCCGCAGATGGCAAGCGACGAGGCGCCTTTACGTAATCTTTGGTACATGGCGGGCTTTGGGCATGAGTTGAGCCGTGGCGGCCTCATGCGCAAGATGCTTCTGGGCGAGCCGGTGCTGATCGGCCGCACCCAAACGGGTGTCCTCTTTGGCATGCGCGATATCTGCCCCCATCGCGGGGTCCCGCTCTCCGCGGGCCGGGCCACGGCCAGCGGGGTGGAGTGCCCCTACCATGGCTGGCAATTTCGCAGCGATGGGGTGTGCGCGCATATTCCTTCCCTTACCGACGAGCAGGACTTTGACCCGGGAAAGATTCGGGTGCGCACCTATCCGGTCCGCGAGCAGGATGGGCTGATCTGGATTTACATGGCCGCAGAGGGCCAGGAGACGGCAGAGCCAGGATCACTGCCTCCCAAGGTGCCCCTGCCCAACGCCCGACCGCGTTGGTTCGAGAGCCAGACCTTCCAATGCCCGATTGATCATGCGGTCATCGGACTGATGGATCCGGCCCACGCACCGTTTGTTCATGATCGCTGGTGGTGGCGGGTCAGGCCCAGGTTGAAGGAGAAGGCCTACGGTCCCCTTCCCACCGGCTTTGTCATGAAGCGTCACGCACCGAGCAAGCCTGCCTACAGGCTTTTGGGCACCCAAGTATCCACCGAGATCACTTTTGAGCTGCCTTCCACACGCTTCGAAATCGTGGTGGGGCAGATTTTTGGCCGGCCGCTCAGCGTCATCGGCCTCACCGTCTGCACCCCGATTGATGCACAGAGCACGCAGGTCACTCAGATCCAGTACTGGCCGGTCTGGCTTGGCTTCATCAAGCCATTCTTCATGGCCATCGGCAGGACCTTTCTTGGCGACGACCGCCGGATGGTGGAATTGCAGAAAGAGGGGCTCAAATTTAATCCCCGGCTGATGCTGATCCAGGACGCCGACCAGCCCGCCATCTGGTACCACAGGCTGAAAAAGGCCTGGAACGAGCACATCGCGACCGGAGCTCCTTTTGTCAATCCGGTCGGCGAGCGCACCCTGCGCTGGCGCAGCTAGCCCTCAAGACGGCTCTGGTCCTGTCCCGGCAACGGGATGGGCACTGCCAAGCGGGTGTTCGAAGCGCGGCAAAATTGTCTCGTAGCCCCCTTCTCGGCGGGAACCTTTGGGCGAACCTGCACTGCAGCGCGAATTCCTCGATAGGAAGGGTTGCCCTGCCCCTCTATCCGGGATAGACGGTCCACTTAACCTATAATTCGACCCGCCCCAAGCGCAGCTTCGCGCGCGCGATTGGGCGCATGCGCGAGAATGATATGCCCAAACGCCACGATATCCATACCGTGCTCATTATCGGAGCCGGACCAATCATCATTGGTCAGGCTTGCGAGTTCGACTACTCCGGAGCGCAGGCCTGCAAGGCCCTGCGTGCCGAGGGCTATCGCGTGGTCCTGGTCAATTCCAATCCGGCCACGATCATGACGGATCCGCAGCTGGCCGATGCCACCTATATCGAACCGATCACGCCGGAATTCGTAGAAAAGATCATCGCCAAAGAGCGCGACAATGTTCCGCCGGGGCGTGTGTTTGCGCTCCTGCCGACCATGGGCGGGCAGACTGCTCTGAACACTGCTTTGTCGTTGCGCAAGCGCGGAGTACTGGAAAAGTACAACGTCGAACTGATCGGCGCTTCGGCCGAGGCCATCGACAAGGCTGAGGATCGTGAGTTGTTCCGTCAGGCGATGATTCGCATAGGCCTGGAAGTGCCGCGCGGGCGCACGCTCAAAGGGTACCTGCGTCACAAGAAAGACCGGGACGGCAACTTTCTCTATGACTCCGAAAATAATCCAGTCATGGAGCTGTCGCCGGAGGCATTTGCGCACGCACTGCAGGCTCTCGATGACGTGGGTCTACCGGCCGTCGTTCGGCCCTCGTTCACTCTGGGTGGCACGGGCGGAGGTATCGCCTTCAATCGCGAAGAATTCTTCGAAATTGTCGAACGTGGCCTTGATGCCTCGCCAACGAATGAAGTCCTCATCGAAGAATCGGTTCTAGGCTGGAAAGAGTACGAAATGGAAGTCGTGCGCGATCGCGCTGACAACGCCATCATCGTCTGCTCGATCGAGAACGTGGACCCCATGGGCGTACACACCGGCGACTCGATGACCGTGGCTCCGGCGCTGACCCTGACCGACAAGGAATATCAGCGGATGCGCTCGGCCTCTCTGGCCGTACTGCGGGAAATCGGCGTCGAGACGGGCGGTTCCAACGTGCAGTTTGCGGTCAACCCGGCGGACGGACGCATGGTGGTGATCGAGATGAACCCGCGGGTATCGCGCTCTTCGGCGCTGGCTTCCAAGGCTACTGGCTTTCCCATTGCCAAGGTCGCGGCCAGACTTGCAGTTGGCTACACGCTCGACGAATTGGACAACGACATCACCAAGGCGACACCGGCCAGCTTCGAACCCAGCATCGACTACGTGGTTACCAAAATTCCTCGCTTCACGTTCGAGAAATTCCCGGGCGCAGAGCCACTGCTCACCACCTCGATGAAATCAGTGGGCGAAGCGATGGCCATCGGCCGTACATTCCAGGAGTCGCTGCAGAAGGCATTGCGCTCACTTGAGACCGGCCTGACGGGACTGGACGACATCGACCTGCAGGACGATGCCGACGCCATGCGTGCTGCGCTCGCCCGACCGACCCCTGACCGGCTCCGCTATGCGGCTCAGGCGCTGCGTCAGGGCTTCTCTGTCAAGGATGTCCATGACATCACCCATTATGACCCCTGGTTTCTCAGCCAGATCGAAGGCATCGTTCGAGCCGAAGATGCCGTGCGGCGGCACGGTCTTCCCAACGATGCGAAAGCGTTGCGCAGGCTCAAGGCGATGGGGTTCTGCGATGCAAGGCTGGCCAAGCTGGCAGGTGTAGAAGAGCGTGATGTCGCCCGGCTGCGCGCTGAGCTCGACGTGCATCCGGTATTCAAGCGGATCGACACCTGCGCTGCCGAATTCGAAGCGCTGACTCCTTATATGTACTCGACCTATGAGACACCGGTGTCGGGTCAGGTAGAATGCGAAAGCAATCCCTCCACCAAAACCAAGATCATCATCCTCGGCGGTGGACCCAACCGCATTGGTCAGGGCATCGAGTTTGACTATTGCTGCTGCCATGCTGCGTTTTCGCTGTCGGCGCAGGGCTATGAGACCATCATGGTCAACTGCAACCCGGAGACTGTCTCCACCGATTACGACACCTCTGACCGCCTATATTTCGAGCCATTGACGGCGGAGGACGTACTTGAGGTTGTGCACACCGAAGCGAAGAGCGGGCGTGTTGCCGGAGTGATCGTCCAGTTTGGAGGCCAAACCCCGCTAAAACTCGCCCACCGTCTGGTGGAAGCGGGGGTGCCTCTGCTAGGTACCTCTGCCGCGTCAATTGATCTCGCAGAGGATCGCAAACACTTTCAGCGTCTCCTCGACCGTCTTGGCCTCAAGCAGCCCCGCAACGCGACCGCGATGACTGCCGACGAAGCGATCGCGGCAGCGGCAGAAATCGGCTATCCGGTGATGCTGCGCCCGTCTTACGTGCTCGGAGGACGGGGCATGGTCGTCGTACCGAATGAGGCGACTATGAAAGCTCAGGTGTCCTCCGGAGAACTGTTTAAGATTTCGGGTGATCATCCGGTACTGATCGATGCGTTCCTCCACCATGCGATTGAAATCGACGTCGACGCGATCGGCGATGGTCCTGGGGATGTATTTGTGGCCGGCATCATGGAGCATATCGAGGAAGCCGGTGTTCATTCGGGCGATTCGGCATGCGCTCTGCCGCCACATTCCCTACCAAAGGAGACGATCCAGGAAATCGAGCGCCAGACGGTAGCGCTCGCCCGCGCGCTCGACGTCAGGGGGCTGATGAACGTGCAATATGCGGTACAGAACTCTGAGATATACGTGCTCGAAGTCAATCCGCGTGCCAGTCGCACTGTTCCTTTCGTCGCCAAGGCCGTGGGCATTCCGGTTGCGGCTATTGCCGCACGCGTCATGGCAGGCGAGAAGCTCGCCGATTTCGATCTCAAACCAGCCCGTCACCGTCACATTGCCGTCAAGGAAGCGGTCATGCCTTTCAACCGCTTTCCTGGCGTCGACACCATTCTTGGCCCCGAAATGCGCTCCACCGGCGAAGTTATGGGGCTCGATGTCAATTTCGGCCGGGCATTTGCCAAAAGCCAGATTGGTGCGGGTCTCAGGCTGCCAATGTCGGGGACGGCCTTCATATCTGTCAAAGATGCCGACAAGGAGCTTGTCGTCGGACCTGCACGACAACTGGTGGCCATGGGCTTTGAGATTTTGGCCACGCGCGGCACGGCGCAGTATCTCGAGCAACAGAACATCGCGGTGCGCCGGGTCAACAAAGTTCTAGAGGGCCGCCCACACATCGTCGATGCCATCAAGAACGGCGAAGTTCAGCTCGTGTTCAATACAACGGAAGGCAGCCAGTCCCTTTCCGACTCGCTGTCGCTGCGTCGTACGACCTTGCAGATGAAGATACCTTATTACACCACTGTCGCAGGAGCTGCCGCGGCGACACAGGCGATTGCCGCTTTGCGCGAGGGCTCACTCGACGTAAGCTCACTGCAAAGCTACGCCTAATCGGGCGAACCACCATTGGCACAGGCCACATGGCCTGTGCCCCGTATCTTGCCTTGGAGGGCGTTTGCCTGGGAAGCTCCCGCGTCAACTGGCATGCTCTCCGTGACCACTGATCCACGTCGGTCAGCCAGGATCACCCAGACGCGTTGCCATCACCGCGTCTCAGTAAGGATGGCGGCGGCGCTGCACTGTCCCTGCCCCGGGACCCTCCGCCGGCTGGCGCCCAGAAGGGGCTAGCACTGGCCCGGAAAATATAATTAAATAATCTTCATGTTTCGGGACCAGTGCGCAGACCTGTTCCCCGCCCAAGACGGCAAACGGTGACGACGATGAAGCGTGACGCTTCGGTCCCGGCTGCATCATTGCTGCAGGACCTTACCGAGGGCACCCAAGCCCTGGGAAATTACCTAGGTGCATTACAGGCCCGCCTCACGGGCAAGACTCATGGGCCACCACCCAGTGAGATTCTGGACCGTTCGCTACGGCAATACGAGCGCATCGCCCGGGCCTTGCACGACCTTGGTCCCGTCGAAAATCACCGCCTCCAAAAGCAGCGGCGATCGGAATAGATGCCGATGCAAGGCTTACCCATACTCGTCGAGACGCTCATCGTGACACACAGAGTGTACCCAAATACACGACCAAAACTGCCGACCTGTTGACCCCACGCTTGGGCCACCTTCCATCAGACGCCCGCGATGCGCAGCCCGCTGAGGCGCATCGACTAAAACCCTCAGCTTCGTCGCCAATGGCTACTTCCACGCCCAACTGCGCGAAACGGACAATACGTTCAGGGCATGGCTTAGTGCTGTGTGGCTTCTGAAATCGCTGTGTCAACCTGTACCATGGCCTTTTCGGCGGACTTCTCAGCACAGGTCGGATCCTTGTCCTCAAAGGGATAAAGCTTATCGAGCTCCATGCAGACGTCTTTTGCTGCCGCTTCTACCCGCGCTTTCAACTCGTTGGCATCAGCAGTTTTAGCGAGATCGAGATCCGAATAGCTGACCGTGCGCGCAATCGTGGTCTCCTCGATCGGAGCGCCAGTGGACGGCGAGCGCCCGGCAATAATCGTCTGCTGAACCGACCGCGGTACGGTAACCGTAACGGTTTCCGCTGGCTGCGCATGGGCGACGGAAAGGCCTGTAATCATCAGTAGTCCGAACAGGGCTACCAGCCGAGCAGACCCCACGTACGGCTGACCAGTAACAGTATGGCGAACGCGCATAGCAATCCTCCGTAAAGAGATGCCCACCCCCTTATTAAAAAGTATGAAAGATTCGGTCGGCTTTGCTTTGATTTGGCGCAACCTTTACGTGCTTGCACGCTGACAGCGATTACCTCGCACAACGAATTAAATCCAAATACGGCTTGCTAATCGAAGCACGTGACGCCTCTGCCGCGTATGGCACGTAGTGCACGAGCTAAGTCGATGCCTATACGCTCTCCTTTGCCGCTGGCCCGGATAATCCGAGGCCACAGACCTGCATGTTCGAGGACTTGTGCAAAGCAAGATCGCTGAAGACCGGGCTCAGTCGGGCCGCCCTTCCGGGCTAAAAAAGAGGCGGCTCGTCGCCCGCATTGATCTGCGCCGAGGCCTCAACCGCGCTTTCCTGACGCCGCCACACGCTGGCCAATGCGATGGTGCATGTCGCGATCATCGGGCCAAGAAAAAAGCCCGTGGCTCCAAAGACAATGATCCCGCCAACAATCGCGATGAAGGCCGTAATAGTATGCAACTTGAGCTTGTCACCAATCAGAATTGGTCGCAACAAGTTGTCGATCGTGCCAACGACCAGTGCACCCCACGCCAACAGTATGAGAGCGCTCTCCCACTCGCCATTGAGCAGAAGGACAAACGCTCCGGGAACCCAGATAATGAAAGACCCGAGGATCGGGACGAATGACAGAATTCCCATGAGCACCCCCCACATGACAGGTGCCGGCAGACCCAGAATCCAGAACATCAGTCCGCCCAATGCGCCCTGGATTGCAGAGACGACGAGCGTACCATACATCGTTGCCTCGACAGTATCGGCAATCCTGCGAAACAGGAACGTGGCGTCTGATTCACTGAGTGGTAGTACACCACGAAGGCGCAATAGAATCTCATCACGGTCACGCAGAAAGTAAAAAAGAAAATAGAACGTCAGTACAAATCCGATCACTTGAACAAGCGAATCTCGTACCACAGACACACCCATACGGCTCAGTTCCCGCACGACACTGGTAATCAGCGCTGGAAGATCTGTCTGCTGCGCGAGGCGGTCTATCGCAGGTGCCAATAGGGGAAATCGGTGCAGTACTCGCGGAAGGGCAATCCCGGACTTCAACTCGCTTTGAATATAATTGGCCCCAACTATGGACTGATGAACAAGCCGTTCCACCATGAATGCCGCCGGCAGCGCGACCAGAACCACTACAGCCATAACGGACACGGTCGCGGCCAAGCCGGACCGTCCAATGTGTCGTTCAATCCACTGATGGAGCGGATAGGCAAGAATCGCTAGTACCAGTGCTCCCGTCAGGGATGCAAGAAATGGTGCCACCATGAAGGCAGATGCCACAGCGCCGGCCACGACGGCGACAGCAAGGCTGATGGTTCTCATCCGGGAGCGCTGCATACCGTCTCTACACCTCTCACCTGCCTATGGGGATTACCCGGACATGGCGCGACGGAGCACACCCCTCAACTTACTGTCCACCGCCAGGATGACAAAGAATACCACCCCGATCCCAAGAAGCAGAGCACCATCTGCAGGCGACACCGCCACCGTACCGAACACCTGCTGCAGCGGTGGAAGATATGTAACGATGAGCTGTGCCACGATGACCGAAGAAACGCAAATCCACATCACAGGCGTCCCGACCAAAACCCGCGACGTCAGTCCACCTCCATAAAGATTGCGAACAAAAAGGAGATGAAACACTTCTAATGCGACGAGCATATCAAGGGCAAGCGTTTGGGCCAGCTTGATCTCTGAGCCTCGTCGCACGGCAAAGTCGAAGATCCCGAAAATCGCCGCAAGAAAAAGCGCAGATACCAATACTATGTGCCAGATCAATTCCTTGCTCAGAATGGGCGCATCACGCGGCCTCGGGGGACGGCTCATCGTATCCGCCTCGGTTGGATCAAAAGCCAGAGCCAGTCCCAGGGTAACCGCAGTCACCAGATTGACCCAGAGAATCTGAATTGCCGATATGGGCAACGCAAATCCGAGCAGCAGAGCTGCGACAATGGTCAGAGCTTCACCTGCATTTGTCGGCAATGTCCAGCTGATCACCTTTCTGATATTGTCATAAACCGTGCGTCCCTCACTCACTGCCGCGGCAATTGACGCGAAGTTATCATCGGCAAGTACGATCTGCGACGCTTCCTTGGCAACTTCGCTGCCTTTGCGTCCCATGGCGATGCCAGCATCCGCGCGCTTCAGCGCTGGAGCGTCGTTGACTCCGTCGCCCGTCATGGCAACGCTAAGCCCGCGAGATTGCAGGGCTGTTACAAGCCGCAGCTTGTGTTCCGGGCTGGTGCGGGCAAACACATCCGCATCTTCGACGACGGCCTCCAACTCACCATCATTCATCCCGTCTATCGCTGCGCCCGTCAGTACGCCGCCGGGGTTGAGAAGACCGATCTGCCGGGCAATGGCAACCGCAGTTCCTGGATGATCTCCCGTGATCATCTTCACCCGAATACCGGCGCGCTGACACGCCTGAATTGCCTCGATCGCTTCGTTTCGTGGTGGATCGATGAGCCCGACCAGCCCGAGTAGAGTGAGGCTCCCCTGAAGATCCTGGAGGTTGAGCGTCGTGTGA
>JAGWRJ010000291.1 GCA_028869725.1 Alphaproteobacteria bacterium
CTGGAGCTGGCCCAGGCCTACTCCCGCCTGGGCAGCCAGGTCACCCTGGTCGCGCGCAACACCCTGCTGTCGCGCGACGATCCGGCCATCGGCGAGGCGTTGACCGCCGTACTGCGCGAAGAGGGCCTCACCGTGCTGACTCACGCCCAGGTCAGCGCGGCAGCCTACGCCGACGGCTGTTTCGCGCTAAGCACGAACCAAGGCGAGATCCGCGCCGAGCGCCTGCTGGTGGCCACGGGCCGCGCGCCCAACACCGCGGCGCTCGATCTGCACGCTGCAGGCGTGCAGTGCGATGCGCACGGCGCCATCGTGGTCGATGACCATTTGCGCACCAATGTGCCGCACATCTACGCCGCAGGAGACTGCACCGATCAGCCGCAATTCGTCTATGTGGCCGCAGCCGGGGGCACGCGTGCGGCCATCAACATGACCGGAGGCGAGGCGACGCTCGACCTCTCGGCCATGCCGGCCGTGGTGTTCACCGATCCGCAAGTGGCTACGGTGGGCTTGGCCGAGGCTGAGGCGCAGCGTCAACACATCGTGACCGACAGCCGCACACTGAGCCTGGAGAACGTGCCCAGAGCCCTGGCCAACTTCGACACGCGCGGTTTCATCAAGCTGGTCGCCGAAGCTGGCTCCGGACGCCTGCTCGGCGTCCAGGCGGTGGCCGCCGAGGCCGGCGAACTCATCCAGACGGCGGCACTCGCCATCCGCAACCGAATGACGGTGCAGGAACTGGCCGATCAGTTGTTCCCCTACCTGACCATGGTGGAAGGCCTGAAGCTGGCCGCCCAGACCTTCACCAAGGATGTGACGCAACTGTCATGCTGCGCGGGGTGACTTGATCACGACGCCCTCGTCCCAGGCAACGGTAACAGGCGGATACGTCTTGATGCCCATCGCAGTGTCAGGAACTTTAGCCTGTACCGACCAATCCACTGGCAAGCATGCAATGCAATCTGCCCGAAGTTCCGGTGTCGGTTGATTGGCGCTTGCTCGAGGCGACTCGTGCCATGCAGTCGTTTACCCTTTCCACCCAACCCCAAGGAACTTTGCCCAATGAAACCCCGCTTGCGTCTGTCCAGCCTTGCCCTGCTCGCACTGATGGCTGTGGCGGTACCCGCCGCTCCTGCATATGCGTCCCCGGCGGGCACATCCGCGCTCTTGGTCGGAGCCTTCCCGGCCCCACCCATGGGGGGCGGCCCGGGCAAGATGGCGGTGGTGCACTGGCCCGGCAATGCTGCGCATGTGCTGAACTTTGGCCAGGCCGGCACCCTCAAGGGGAATAGTTTTTTTGTCGGTGTGAATGCGCAGGACCACCAAGTCTTCATCCCGAGTCTTGCCGGGACCACCGATGTGATCAACCTTCGTACAGACAAACCGGTCCGGCAGTTCAAGAGCATCCCGGGTGGGCGCGTGGCGGTGGTGTCGCCCGACCACCGCCTGGTGTTCGTGCTCTCCGGCAAGGCTTTGGCGGCGTACTCAACCCGCGATGATGCGTTGCGCTACGAGATACCGGTTGGTGGCAATGCGCTGGCGTTCAACGTGGACGCCAGCCACTTGTATGTGGGTGGCAATATGGATACGGCCATCGCCGATATCGATCCCTCCACCGGCCACATCCTGCGGCGGATCCCCATCGGCCATTCCGGGGATCTGGTCTGGGCGCGCGGCCTGCTATTCTCTGCGGACATCCAAAGCGGCGTGATGAGCGCATTCAACCCCGTGACCAACGCGATCTTCAGCATGCCCACGGCTGAGGTGGATCCCCATTTCGCGTACGCCAAAATTCCCGCCGCCACGGCTGGGTTCATGCAACTGGCGGTCAGCCCCGACCAGAGCAGCGTGTACGCGGCTGGGTTCTCCGGGCACATTCTTCGGTTCTCCACCACCGGGCCGCGCTATCTGGGTGAGGTCAAGGTTGCCGTCGGCAAGCCAGGGCCCGACAAGCTCAGCGGCCTCGCGGTGCTGCCCCATGGCGCCGAGGCCATCACGACCATCGAAAACCGCCACGAGTCCGTGGTGGTCGATCTGCGCAACGGCCAGGTGCTCCAACGTCTGCCAGGCATCGCCAGCAATCGCTGGGTGCTGACGCGCTGATCCGAGTGATTTGTGATGGATGACTGGAACCCGAACAACAAGGAGACTGAGATGCCCAAATTCCTGCTTGGCTTTGCTACCGCATTTGTCCTGGTCCAGAGCGCCTGGGCACAGGCCCCACAAGTGATTGAGGTGCGCAGCACGCACACGGTTGCGCAGACGCTGCAGCATCTGGAACACGCGATCCAGCAACGCCATTTGCACATCGTGGCGGTGGTGGATCACAGCGGCTCGGCGCACAAGGCGGGGCTGGAACTTCGGCCCACCAAGTTGGTGATCTTCGGCAATCCGGCCTTGGGTACGAAGTTGATGCAGATGAACCAACAGGCAGGACTTGGGCTGCCTTTGAAGATGCTGGTCTGGGAAGACGCCGAGCATCGCGTTTGGTTGGGCTATACCGACCCTGCGCTGTTCGCGCAGCGCTACGCCATCAGTCCCTCGGCCCAGCCCATTCTGATCATGACCAAGGCCCTGTATGCGATCGCTGCTGAAGCCGCTGGGGGCTAGGCATTGGGACGAGGTCATCGCATTGCCGATGACTGGATCCAAATGCACTTAGAAGCTATCCGTAAATTATGTTGACCTTGAGCGGGTCTTCCCGGACCGCGATGATCGCGGCGAGGAGATGGTTGAGCGCGACGAAACTGCGCGCAGGCTTCTCGTAGCGCACAAGCAGCTTGCGGAACCGGCTGAACCAGCTATGGCAGACCTCGACCATCCAACGCCGCGCCTTCTTCTTCGGGTCGCACCGCTTGATATCCGCCTCTTTGCGGCGGCTGACGACGTGGGCAATGTCGTCATGCTTTTCGATGGTGCGCGCGTTATCGGCACTGTGGTGACCCGCATCGGCGCACAGGTGCTTGTGGCGCCGCGTCGGCGGACTCTCGCGCTTGACCACGATGGTGCTCAGAACCTCGTCCAGGCGCTTGCAATCATTGACGTTCGCCCCGATCACGATGAGCGACAACGGGACGCCACGGCCGTCCACCAGCAGGTGACGCTTGGTCCCATTTTTTTCCCCAATCCGTCAGGTTCGGCCCGACGGATTGCTGTGCCAGCGGCGCCTTCATCATCGCGCCATCCACGCTCTGCCACGCCCAAGCGATGCCTTGCATGTCGTCGTAATCGGCCAGAACAGCCGCTGGCCATGCCCTGTGGCGACGACCGCAATGAAGCGGGCAGCGGCCACCGGCAGCATCGATCCCTTGAGCGTCGGCTTCCAGCGTCTGCGAACCGGTGCTCTCGACGGCGACCTGCCGTTCGCATCGTCGGAGTTCAATTAGCCGGTTCCTGAACGAGCTGTCGTACAGCGCGATGCCCACCGACAGCCGCGTCGAGCGAGACAGCCAGTGCGGATCTACCCGCCTCGGTTGCAGCTAGCCGCGCAGAAGCTCGTCCGCCGGCTGGCGTTCGCCGGTAAGCGTCCTGCGAACCCATCTTTTCAATGAATTGTGGCTGAGCGAAGCTTGGGTTTTTTCGGAGGCCCCATGCGATCAGACAAACTCAGTGCAGAGCGGATTGATGAGATTTTGGCGATTCTCGATGAACTCAAAGCCA
>JAGWRJ010000292.1 GCA_028869725.1 Alphaproteobacteria bacterium
CGACTTATATCCTACGATAGTGCCGGACTGGCGCTGCATCGTTGCTGCAGCACATAAATTCGGCGCCGCCGCAAGTCCGGCCAGAACAGCTACAAACAAAAGTCGGCGCATGCGAACGCCCCCCAAAGTTACAAGGATACTATGCGCGCTTGCTCAGAGCCTGGCAATCAATGCAGGACTATGTTCTCAAGGGGCGGCATTTGCCGCGTATGCTCTATCCGAAACTGGACCCGGCCAATAAGGCGGTCTCCCTCGGTTTCGATATCGACGCGCCACTGCCCGTCGGCGGGGTCATGCTTCGTGGTATAGCCTCGGTAACCTCCATTGCGCCCGCCACTGACTGTAAACGTTACAGAAGCTTCACGAAGCCAGGCATGCTTCTGTGGGGAATACCATTCCCATTCGTGGCGAATGCGGGCACTGAGCGCGATCGGCGCAAAGACCGAACTGAACACAGATATTGAAGCGCCTGGCGCAAGGTAGATCGTTTGCGGCCAGCCGAACCGTGTGTACCAGGGCTGTGGCTGGCCTAGGGCGAGATAAACGGGACCGCTTTTGTGGATATTCTGATAGACGCCACTGGCGGCGAGGGCGAGCGGAAGAGGCGGCAATACGCCCGTAAAATAAAAAATATTAAGTGCGGCAAACACCGCAAGCCCTCCCCCCAACATTTGCCAGCGAGCGGGCGCAAACCGTGAGCCGCCGATCCATGCCAACATCCAGCAATAGACAAGAAAGACGGTAATGGCGGCCCCGCCGCTGAGGAGAAAAACCTTCGGTCCAATGGCATGAACATAAATCGGTACGATCAGAACGGTGAGCGAAATGAGCGCAAAAAATAATAGCGTTGTGGAAAAAACCAGCCGCGACACATAGCGGTGGAAGATCTCATTGCCAATCAGGATGGCAAGCAGCAGTAGCAAAAAAGGCCAGGATGTGGCGAAGACCGCAGTTCTGGAATAGAACACCAGCAGGCCACTCCACAGGCTTCCTAGTGCGAACTGAATCGCCATGGGGAAGAGGTTGCGCCATCTTTGCAGGAAGCCCTGGATGGCGGATGCCTCGGCGGCATGCAGCAGGGCAATGCTGGTCGCTGCCACGACGAGATAAAAGCTTAACAGGGCCTGTGTCGTCGGCAGATCGATGCTTCCAAGCAACATGTAGTCGCTGGCGAAGCCGGCAAGCATGGACACCACCGACAGGTGGGCACGATAGCGGCCAAGGAAGCCGCGTACCTCGGCTAGTTTTGAAGGGGGGGCGCTCGACAGATCCATGGCTTTCCCGGCTTGACTGTCGCCGGACTAAGAGAAGCTGTGCCACCATGCCCAGAAATTAGGCGCAAGAAGGGCAGCGAGAGAAGATTTTAGCTCGAGGCGCGCTGCCATAGGAGTTCTGCCACAGCCAGGTCTTCCAGAGCGGCGCCAACCGACTTGAAAAGAGTTATCTCGGCATTGTCCTTCCGACCGGGGTGTCGGCCGCCGCAGAGCGCGAAAAGATCGATAATGTTATCCTTATCGATAAGTCCCTTGCGCAATGGCTGGAGGATGTCGCCGGACTCCGAAATCACCGCCTCACGTGTGTCCGCGAAAAGGCTGGCCCGCGCGACCGCCTCGTCGTCCGCTTCGCGCATGGCAGGAGTGAAGCCGCCAATAAGGTCCAGATGGGTACCGGGGCGCAGCCACCGGCCGAATATCAGCGGTGCCTCGGCAAGTGTGGCGCAGCTGATGATATCGGCTTCTTTGACGACTGATGACAGGTCCAAGGCCGGCTGGACTACTAGCCCAGTCTCGGGCCCCAGCTCTGCGGCAAGGCGGACAGCATTGGCTTCCTGGCGACTCCAGACCGTTATCCGCCGCAGCTGCGGCCGCATCTTGGCATAACACTGGGCGCTATACCGGGCGATCCGGCCACTTCCGACAATCAGGAGATGCTCGCTAGTGCTCCGCGCCAGGTACTCGGCGGCAAGCACCGAGGTGGCGGCGGTCCTCTGGGCGGTTAGTTCGTCGCCGTCGATCAGCGCCTGAGGTCTGCCTGTTGTCGCGTCGAACAGCAAATAGGTGGCATTGACGGCAGGTTGTCCCCGCGTCGAGTTGCCTGGAAATACAGTTGCAATCTTTACTCCTGCGTGCGCTCCCTCTTGCCAGGCCGGCATCAACAGCAAGGTGCCATCGACCTCGCCGGGTACACTGATCCGGTGATGGTGGCGTAACGGCATCACGCATCCCTGCGCGAAGGCGCCCCGCAAGGCATCCACCATACGATGTGGGTCGGCGAGAGTACGGATCAGTGCCGCGTCAAGCATCGGCACACCAGTCTGGGCAAGAGGCCGCATGCGGCCAGTCTTATGGGTCATAGCGGCCTTTTTACCTGCAGCTCGCTTGACTGCAAATCGTGCAGACCGCCGCCATCACTGCGGCCCGGGGGGAACGGGTTCCCAGGGAAGATTGCAGCGAGGAACATAGGGGTAATAGCCGGGAGGATCCTCGCAGTAGTACCAGTAATATGAAGGCGGCCCATAAGTGCCATAATAATCGTAGTAGGACGAGGGGCCAACGTAGAGCGGATAAGGATAAATCGGCTGCGGATAGAAAAACCAGTTCCCCGACACTACCCACCACCAGCCGAGATGGCCATCATGCCAGGTGTGACGCCATCCACCACGCTCCCAGAGCCTGCGGTCAGGGACAGAGAAATGTTCAAACGTGCGCCCGCGGAATCTGCCGTTCGGATGCGCGTTAAAATGATACTGGCTGCGGAAGGGCGCGCCCTCCCGGGCACGGCCGGGAAGGTGGCCATGAAAGTCGGGCGGGGCGCCGCGAAAACCGCGCGGAGGCTGTGCACGAACAGCCGAAGGAGCGGACGCCGGTCCGCGACCACCGCGCGGTGGATGTGCGTGCTCAGCAGCAGGCCCAGGTTCTGGGCCACGTTCTCGTGGCGCAGCCTCGACATGCGTCAGGGCAATGAGGCAGAGGACTGTGGCAAGCGCTGTAACGGTTGAGTATCGACGCACAGTACAATCTCCCTTGCAGCATGAGACCGGTAGAAGCGGCATTATGCGGACCTATTCGCACGCATAGCATACCAAAATACTCCATGCTGGTTTAGACCTCAGGGCACAGCCTACGCAAAATCACCAGGTAGATGCCTTCCGGAAAAGCGTATTGGCCCCCTATTGTGCAGCAGTGAGCAGATCTGACTTGTCCGGTACCATGGGAAGGTTGGGTTGAACTATCTCTGTGATCTGAGCTCCTGTTAGCGTTTCATGTTCGAGGAGCGCGCCAACAAGACGATCGAGCTCGGCGCGATGACCGGAAAGTATCTCACGTGCACTTTGGGCCGCATCATTGGTCAATCTGGAGATTTCCTCATCGATCCGTGCAGCTGTTTCATTGCTCATCGTTTTGCGTCCTGAGAGAAAACTCTCATAGCCGGAGCCGTGTTCATCGTCCTCATAGCTCACCAGGCCGACCTTGGAGCTGAATCCAAACTCACAGACCATGCGGCGGGCAAGCTCTGTAGCTTGCTTTATATCGTCACTTGCGCCCGTTGTCGTGTCATTGCTACCAAAGTAAAATTCTTCGGCAACTCGTCCTGCGAACAAAATTGCAAGGCGGGTGGTCAGTTCTCGACGCGAATACCCAAAGCGATCTCGTTCTGGAAGTGAGAGTGTCGCGCCGAGTGCGCGGCCGTGGGGTATAATCGTTACCTTGTGCAAAGGGTCATGATCGGGCGAGTAGAGAGTAACAAGCGCATGTCCGGATTCGTGAACCGCAGTAATTTTTCTTTCCTTCGCGCTCATCACGAGGGAGCGGCGCTCGCTCCCCATCATGATCTTGTCCTTCGCATCGTCGAAATCTCCAGCGCTTACCTGTGCCTCATTACGATGAGCGGCAAGTAAAGCCGCTTCGTTTACGAGATTTGCCAGATCTGCCCCTGAAAGTCCGGGTGTACCTCTCGCCAAAGCACGAATGTCAACATCCGGCGCCAGTGGAACTTTACGCACATGAACGAGCAGGATCTGCTCGCGCCCTGTGATATCCGGATTGGACAGCTGTATTCTTCGGTCGAATCGTCCAGGGCGCAATAATGCAGGATCAAGAACATCCGGTCTGTTCGTTGCGGCCAGTAGGATGACACCTTCCCGCGTGTCGAATCCGTCCATTTCCACCAGCAGCTGGTTCAGCGTCTGCTCGCGCTCGTCATTTGTTCCAGAATACCCCAGACCGCGTTTACGCCCCACGGCGTCGATCTCGTCGACAAACACAATACATGGCGCACTCTTCTTGGCCTGTTCGAATAGATCACGTACGCGGCTTGCGCCCACGCCAACAAACATCTCTACGAACTCAGAGCCGGAGATTGAAAAAAATGGTACCTGTGCCTCGCCAGCTATCGCGCGTGCCAGCAGGGTTTTCCCGGTTCCGGGTGGCCCTACAAGCAAACAGCCCTTCGGGATGCGCCCACCAAGGCGCTCGAACTTCTGAGGGCTCTTGAGAAATTCCACAATCTCCTGAAGCTCGCTGCGCGCTTCGTCGATTCCGGCGACATCCGCAAAGGTCACCGGGTGGGTTTGCGTTGGGGTAATCAGCTTGGCACGGCTTTTGCCGAACCCGAACCGCCCTCCGGTCTGGCCGCGGCTGGAAAACAGAACGAATATCCAGATCGCGGCGATTAGTAAGAATGGAACCCAGGTCAGGAGGGTAAGGAAAACCGAGCCGGGTTCGGGCGGACTTACCACTACGTGGACACGGTGGCGCAGGAGTTGGGTGGGTAAGCTCGGATCGTCCGGAGTCAGGGTTGAATAGCGCGCACTGTTGGTGAGCGTACCCTCGATCTTGTGACCATCGATGGTGGCTGTTTTGATCTGGCCTGCATCCAGCTTGGACATGAAGTCGGAATAGGCGAGCGCAGCAACGGGGCGGGGCGTTGGATTTTGTCCTCCAGCCCAGACGAGCAGCGCAATGACCCCGATCCAGACAAGGATGCCAATGATTGTCAGAGATCTGTTCCAAGTCATGGGCCGGTCCTCCGTGACAGCCCAGAATACCGGTCCGGATCCTACAGATTGTGATTTCCCTCAACGAGCGATCTTCTCTGGGGCCGCCCTCAGACGACTTTACCGATGAGCAGACGCCATGCAGCGTGAGGTGACCATGGACAGAGGGTGTCGCGCTCCGAATTACCAACCGAGTTGATCAGCCGTCGACCCTGCAACCGCCAGCAGACAAGGGATTTGGCGGGACGGCTGGTGATGTAGAGCCAAAAAGTGCAGTGATCAGTTCATCATCGCGGTGATAGATGTCTGGAACGAAACCGATCGTGCCGTCAGGGCGCATGATTGCAGTCCGATAGACGATATAAACCGGTACCGCCTGCTTGAGATCGATCCGGCGGGTAGTGCCCTCAGAGATGGCCGCTTCGATACGCGGCAGTCCTGCCTCTACGCTACCGGTCCAAAGCCATGACGCCAGTGGGAGGATTGCCTGCACCCGAATACACCCGTGACTGAGATGACGTTGATCTCGTGCAAATAATGTCTTTGCGGGAGTATCGTGCATATAGATGGCAAATGGATCGAGGATATCTATCTTAACGCGCCCGAGTGCATTGTCGGCACCCGGCATCTGGGTCACCCTTCCATTGCTCATAACCATGTGATTTCGGACGAGGTAATTCGGTTGGCGACGCAAATGTGGAAGGATTTCCTTCTGAATGATTGAGCGTGGTACTTCCCAGGGGGGATTAATGGTTATAGCGAGAGCGCGCGTGTCGAATTCCGGAGTCGGCGTCGAGGCTTTGCCGACAATTACACGTGAATCAATGACAACGACATTATGGTCTACGGCACGCAAGGTCGCATTCGCAGTATTGACTTCGATGTAGCGCTCGGGAAAGCGGTGAGGAAGCCAGCGCCAGCGTTCCATATTTGCGGCAATCTGCGCTGCCCGCTGAGATGGCTCGATGTTGAGCGCGGCGATTGTCTTTGGCCCGACGACGCCATCCGGAGAAAGGCCCGCCTGCGCCTGAAATCTTTTAACTGCCTCCTTGAGAAGTGGTGCATCCGCCTGTCGCAGCGAGGGGTCCTCGCAGGCGAGGCGGGCGCGAACGAGTTGAGCGAGGGGGCTTTGATCTGAAAGCCGGATCCTCGCCACGCTGGGCAATTGAGGCCATCTGCCCTGCGCAGCGAGCCGCAGATACTGTGCGTAGGCGCGCTTTAGTGCCCTGTATGCTGCGTGATCCGGGGCCAAGCTTGCAAAAAACTTACGCAGATCATCCGGGGAATCCATGGCCCGGGCGAGCTTCGCGGCGATGTCGGAGTCTGGCTTTGGCAGATCTGCGGCTTCGGCCGGGCGCGTCGCACCGTCAGTGAGTTCCTCGGCATAGCGCAGCACACGTACAGTCAGTAGCAGGTCGATCTCCAGGGGTGAGTTGGAACCGGGGAGGGGGAGATATTTGGGGGCGGGCAAACCGTCCTGCTGGACGGTATCAAGAGCTGTGCGCGCGAGACGGGCAAGTTCCGGGTCCTGCCACGCCAATTTCCAGGCCCTTTGACTGTAAAATCTTGTAAGCGCGATCCGCATGCGCGGAGAGTTTTCGTGGGCGATCTCGAGTTTTATCCGGGCTTCGAGCGCAATCGGACTGTCAGTGGCATATACCGAAGATGCACATGGTCCAATGAGGATGCCGACGACAACCAGGAGGGCGCAGATCCAGCGAGACGCATATGCCGTCATTTGCGTAACTGACTTCCGTAAGGGTTCTTCATACACCTCGTAAGCGTGCCATACCTGGTGGGGGCTGATCCAGGTCAATGGTTGGCTTATTGCCAGGTGCCATCGGCACGGGAGCTCCGTGTCGCAGCAAAAAAAAAGACGTGCGAGCTTTCATCAGCTCGCACGTCTGTTAGGTGCTTGGGACTGACGCTAGTTTGCGTAAGCCTCTTCGAGAGCCCTTGCCGGATAGAGCGCCAACAGGTTTGGAACCGGCTGCAGACGCGTCGGCAGCGGGGCAATGCCCTTGGCTGCAAGGGTACGATTGAACCCTGGTACTTCTTTGGTCACGAGGTCCTGGAAGTCAGACGCACCCTTTGCAAGATGAGCTTCGATGATGGAGAGCAGCTTGGGCTCGATATCAGTTGGGCCAAAATCGACACCTCCGGCGACGTCACCGGCACCGGTTCCGATCTCCGCATTCAGCCATAGCAGGTTGTAATAGACCTTGTACGCCGACTGATAATACTTGTCGTCACTTGGTGCCAGATAGCGCGAGAACAGCTTGTATTCGACGTTCTGGATCTTCTTGTCCATGTTCTGTAGCTGGCTCTCCATGCTCGCATTGCCGGCGTATTTGTGCTCGAGCGCCTGCAACGGCACCCGCATTTGTTCCGTCAGATTGACCATGTCGGCCACGCGGTGAACGTCATGAGCAATGCGCAGTTGCAATGCCAGGGTAGCCTCCATTCCTGCCTGGTTGGTCTCGCTGTTGGGATCACGCAGGATCTGTAGCGGCGCCGACAGTGTTTTGCCGTCTGCGGTCAGTCGTACCGTGTAGCTGCCGGGTACTGCGAGAGGCCCAGCGATGATATCCGGCATACCCCAATGCGTTACCGGGCGTGCACGGCGACCTTTGAAGCGTGTTTCATTCCAGATGTTGGGATCTTCGGGTGGCACCGTCTGTAAGACAACCGGTGTCAGGTGATCGTATCGCATATCCCACTTGATGCGGTTCAGGCCGGAATGTGCAATCCGGTACATCGTACGGATAACGTTGCCCTTGGCATCCAGAATCTGAAGCTCTACCTCCTGTTTCGGTGCAGATTTAAGATTGAAATCTATGTAGGCAGTCGGACGACGCAGCAGCCGGTAAGCTGGTGTCGGAGTGAACAGCCTGACGTCACTGTCAGTACGTGCCTTTGCCATTTGCTCGAGGGCAGAAATGTCCGGGAGGACATAAATGCCGCGTCCCCAAGTGGAGACGACGAGATCATGGAAGCGCTTTTGTACGACTGTCCAGGTTACAGGAGACGGAGGCAATCCCTGGTCAAGATGCGTCCAGTGTGCGCCGCCATCTAGTGAGTAATAAAGCCCTTCACCAGTACCGGCGAACAGAAGTCCGGCACAATTGGGGTCCTCCGAGACATTATGCACGTAGTCGAGAGTACCCGTCTGCGGCAGGCCCTGGGAAATTTCGGTCCAGTGCTTGCCGAAGTCCGTCGTCTTATAAATGTAGGGTTTACGATCGCCTTCCAGATGATAGTCGACTGAGACGTACGCGGTGCCTGGATGGAAGAACGACGGCTGGATACTCGTAATCGTGCCTTCCGGCTTCATGCCAATGTTCTCAGAGACATCGGTCCAATGGCCACCGCGATCCTTTGTGTACCAGACCTTGCCGTCATTAGTGCCAACCCAGATCAGGCCTTTCTGCACAGAGGACGGAGCAATGGCGAAGATCACCTCGCCATAGAACTGGCCCAGATTGTCGCCAATCAGTCCACCAGAGGACACAATGTACTTGGGATTGCGCGTTGAAAGATCCGGGCTGATCCGGCTCCAGCTCTGGCCACCATCCTTGGTTTCGAACAGGACCTGGCAGCCATAATAGACGATGTTGTGGTTGAACGGATCAATCGCCAGCGGTGCCGTCCAATGACAACGATATTTTGTCTGGTTGGGAGCTGAATCAAGCGTGTGGAACCAAGGGCTGACGGACCGCGCTTCATGGGTTTTGGCGTCCCAGCGCGTCACCTCGTCTCCGTAGCAGGTAGCCCAGACGATATTGGGGTTGGTGACGTCTGGCAGGGTAAAACCGCTTTCACAGCCACCCATACCGTAGTCCCAGCCCTGCTGGGATCCAATACCCCAAGCAGTGCCGCCGATCGGGTCTACTGGACCACGCATCGTCGAGTCGTCCTGCATATTGGTGTAGATGTAATACGGAATCTGATCGTCCACGGCGACGTGATACATCTCACCGATCGGCAGCGAGACCGTATGCCAGCCTTTGCCCTCCGTCGTCGTGATGGCAAACCCGCCGTCGTTGGTTTCGGCCATGTGTGCGGCGTTTTTGGGATCGATCCAGATATCGTGATTGTCGCCGCCGACATGCATCTCATGCCAGGTTTTCCCACCGTCTTTTGACACAAGGAAGCTGCTGCTTGCGACATATACCTTGTTGTCATTTCGGGGCGAGATCGCAAGACGGATGTAATAGCCTGCGCGGCCGATCAGCATGCGATTCCAGCTGACGCGATGCCAATCGACGCCGCCATCGTCGGAGCGCCACATGGAGCCCTGGCCTGGGGCTTCGATGAGCGCATACATGCGTTTGGAGTTGGACGGGGCAATGCCAACGTCGATTTTGCCGACGGGGGACGCGGGCAGGCCGTGGCCGACAATGCGCTTCCAGGTCTTGCCACCGTTATGCGTGATAAATACGCCGCTGCCTGGTCCGCCGCTCAGTTCTGCCCAAGTATGCATTACGACCTGCCACGTGCCCGCCACAAGCGTATTCGGGTCGTGAGCGTCCATCGACAGGCCTGAGCAGCCTGTCTGCGGATTGACGAACAGCGACCGTTTCCAGGTCTTGCCGCCATCATGCG
>JAGWRJ010000293.1 GCA_028869725.1 Alphaproteobacteria bacterium
ACAGCATTCGCATTGTATACGACCCTACGGCACCGTCCACCGGAACTCTCGCTGCTGACACTCATCGGCTTTCCGCTCGCTCTTGCGGCAGGGGGCGTAGTGGGATGGTTACGGGCGCGCCACCTGCATATCCGCATTGATGGGGTCAGCGGCCGGGTTACCACGAGGGCAACCGCGTTCGGGCTTATTCTGCTGGCAGCGCTGTTTCTGCTGCGCGCTGTGCTGCGAAGCCTATTCGTGACCCCAGCAGGGCATGGCCACCTGGCCGGAACGGCGCTTCTGTCCACGGATCTCGGACTTGTCTTTTCCGTGGGTCTCATCTGGGCCCGCGCAATTACCCTGACCTTGCGGGTGCGTCCGCTGCTCGCAGCCCATCGTGCCGGCACGGGCTCATGAGATGGAGCTTCGTCCTTATTCTGACAGTGCTGTTGGGAGCCTGTGCCCCAGTGTTCCCCCGCGTCTGCCCCAAGAATCTTGCCCCGGCCCGAACGGCCTATCTTTTCTTTGGGCGTGCGCAGGCCCACGGACACGCGGTGACGCACAAGCAATGGCGGCAATTTGTTCGGGTGACGTTAACCCATGAATTTCCCAACGGATTTTCTGTTTTGAACGCGCGGGGCTACTGGCAGGGACCACAGCAAGCGGGCTTTGAGGCGAGCAAAATCGTGATCATCGTCCTCCCTGGACGGTCTGATGACCTCGGCCGGCTTGAAGCGGTTCGTGCGGCCTATATGCGGCGCTTCCACCAGGATAGCGTTCTGGAGTGGATCGATAGAGGGTGCGCCAGGGTCTGAGCCGCCTTGCATCCCGGGGGCGCTTCCCCTATGGTCCGCGGTCTTTCCGGAGAGGGTCTGTTCTGCCGGCGGCGCAATGTTGGCCGCAGCTCCGGCTAATTTGAAGGGTTCTTCATGGCTCGCGTTACCGTAGAAGATTGCGTCGACAAGGTCCCCAACCGATTTGATCTCGTGCTGTATGCAGGGTTCCGTGCCCGGCAGCTTTCTGGTGGTGCCGAGCCCTTGGTGGAGCGCGACCGGGACAAAAATCCCGTCGTAGCCTTGCGCGAGATCGCCGATCGTCACCTGGTTCCCGACGCCGTCCGCGAGGACTACATCAAGTCGCTGCAGAAGCATGCAGAGGTCGATGAGCCCGAAGAGGCACCCAGCGAGGACGATACCCGCGAGGACGTTCAGTTCCGGCAGGTGACCGAGGAAGAGCTTCTGCGGGCCCTGACCAGCGAAGCCCAGCGTCGCGCCGAGCCGCAGCCGGAGCCTGAGGTCGACTACGACGAGTAGTCGTCGTTGTCTGCGGGGCCGTCGGAGCCGCCGACGGGGTAAACTGCGTCCCAAATTCCTATATGCTGCGGTGAGATGAGTACACCGCCGAAGCCCCTGTCGTCCGTGCCCGCGCCCGCTCCTTTGGCGGCGACCCCGGCTGCCGTGCCGCCTGCCCGGGCGCGCAGGCGCAAACTCATGCGCCAGACCGAGCTTGTCGAGCGGGTTCGCAGCTACGATCCCGAGGCTGACGAGGACCTGCTCAACAAGGCTTACGTCTACGCCATGCACGCTCATGGCAAGCAGCTGCGTGCCTCGGGGGATCCCTACTTCGCCCATCCGCTCGAAGTGGCGGCGATCCTCACCGAACTCAAGCTGGACGTACCCACCATCGTCACAGCCCTGCTGCATGACACGATCGAAGACACCAACGTCACATATGACGACATCAAGCGTGATTTCGGAGAGGAGATTGCCATCCTGGTGGATGGCGTCACCAAGCTGTCGCAGCTTGAGGTCTTCAGCGAACGCACAAAACAGGCTGAAAATTTTCGCAAGCTGATGCTGGCGATCACCGGCGATGTGCGTGTCCTTCTCGTCAAGCTGGCCGACCGTCTGCACAATATGCGTACGCTCAGTTACATCACCAAACAGGTCAAGCGTCATCGCATCGCCCAGGAAACGATCGATGTGTACGCACCGCTGGCGGGGCGGATCGGCATGCAGAACATGCGCGAGGAACTCGAGGACCTGGCCTTCGCCGAGCTCAATCCGGAAGCGCGCAATTCGATCGTCACACGCCTGGAGAGGCTGAAGGACACCAGTGGCGATCGCATTGGGCGTATTGCCGACCAGATCAAGCGTCGCCTGGCCGAAGAAGGCATCGACGCCAGCGTGTCGGGCCGGGCCAAGCGGCCATGGTCGATTTGGCGGAAACTGAGAGAAAAGCAGCTTAACTTCGAGCAGTTGTCCGACATTCTCGGCTTTCGCGTCATCGTAGCCACGACCGACGACTGCTACCGAGCCTTGGGGGTGTTGCATCAGAGCTGGCGGATGATCCCGGACCGCTTCAAGGACTTCATTTCCAATCCCAAGACCAACGGTTATCAGTCGATTCATACCACTGTCATGGGGCCAGAAAATCAGCGGGTCGAAGTGCAGATCCGTACCCAGGAGATGCATGACGTCGCTGAACGCGGGGTTGCCGCGCATTGGCGCTATCGTGAGCACGTCGGTGAAAGTGAGCCGTCGGAAAAGGCGCTTGAATGGCTGCGCGATATGGTGGATCTGCTGGAAAGGGGCGATTCCGCCGAAGAGTTCTTCGACCACTCCAAACTAAATCTCTACCAGGACCAGGTCTTCTGCTTCACGCCCAAGGGTGATCTGATTTCGTTGCCGCGGGGAGCAACGCCGATCGATTTTGCCTATGCGGTGCATACTGACCTTGGCAACAACACGGTGGGCGCGAAGGTCAATGGGGCGCACGTACCCTTGCATACGGCGCTGGGCAATGGCGACCAGGTCGAAATCATTCGCACCAAGGACGCAGCCCCATCCGCGCTGTGGGAACAGTTTGTTGTCACGGGTCGGGCAAGGGCCGAAATCAGACGCTTCCTGCGCCATGCCCAGCGGGACGAAAACATTGCCTTCGGAAGACGCATCCTTGAAAAATCCTTCAGCGACCTGAATCTCGAACTGACCGACAAGGCGATCGAGGAGGTGGCACGTAAGCTTCGGCTGTCCAAGCCTGAGGACGTTTACGCGGAGCTTGGCCGTGGCGCGCTGCGGGCGCAGGAGGTCATCGAAGCGGTATTTCCCGAAATCAAGCGCGATCCTGAGCGTCATAAGCAAGCTCAGTTTTCCCAGCCGGGAGAGCGCAAGACAATTTCGATCCGTGGACTTACCGAGGGCATCTCCTACAAACTCGGGACCTGCTGTCATCCACTGCCGGGTGATCGCATCGTCGGCATCATGGTTCCGGGGCAGGGCGCCATCATTCATACGATAGACTGCGGTGAACTCGAGAAGGCCCAGAGTGCGATGGCTGACTGGCTCGATGTCAGCTGGGGCAAATATGCCGCCGAACTGGGCCCGTCGATTGCCCGCATCGCGGTACGAGTGGAAAACGCGCCGGGCTCGCTGGCGGCGGTGATGACGGTGATTTCGAATAACGGCGGCAATATCTTCAACCTCAAGGTGTTGGGCCGCAATCCGCTGTTCTTTGACTTCACGGTCGACATTGAGGTCCGTGACGTTGCCCACTTGCAGAATATTATTGGTGCGCTACGCGTGAACGCGGCGGTCGAATCGGTTGACCGCGTACGCGGACCACAGGAAAGCGATGACTTGGAACGGAGCGAGCAAGGTGACGGTGGATGATGTTTTGAGTGAATTTCGAGCTGCGGGGGCCTTGCTCGAGGGGCATTTTGTTCTGTCAAGTGGACGACATTCCGACATCTTCCTGCAGAAGGCTTTGGTGTTTCAGGATGCGCGGCGCACCGAAAGGCTTTGTGCGGCGCTGGCTCAAAAGGTACGCGCTGCCCTAAAGCGGCCATTTACGGCGATCGTGTCGCCGGCAGTCGGTGGCATTATTCCTGGCTATGAAATGGGACGTCAACTCCAGGTGCCGGCAATGTATGTGGAACGCGAAGGTGGGGTTTTCCAACTGCGCCGCGGCTTTCATCTCGAAAAGGGGCAACCGGTGCTGATGGTTGAGGACATCGTGACAACCGGACTTTCCAGTCGCGAATGTCTTGCGGCCATCCGTGAAACTGGCGCCGATCCGGTGGCAGCATGCTGCCTGATCGACCGCTCAGGCGCAAAGGCTGACGTCGGGGTGCCGCTCATCGCTCTGGCCGCCATAGAAGTCCCGTCCTGGCCGGCAGACGATTTGCCAGCACATCTGAAGGCGACACCCGCGATCAAGCCGGGTAGCCGGGGGCTGGCATGAAGAGGACAGCCATAGTCCGACGCGGCGACAGGAGTGTGTGCAGGTGACGAGACTTCGGCTGGGCGTCAATATCGATCATGTTGCGACGATCCGTAACGCGCGTGGTGGCGCGTTCCCGGATCCCGTTCGCGCGGCCAGTCTTGCCGCGGCAGCAGGCGCTGATGGCATCACTGCGCACTTGCGCGAGGACCGTCGGCATATTTCCGATGATGATATCGATCGTCTGGTGCGAGAAATTGATCTGCCGCTCAATCTCGAAATGGCCGCAACCCCGGAAATGCTTGAAATCGCACTTCGTCACCGTCCCCATGCTGCTTGCATCGTGCCCGAAAAGCGCGAAGAACGGACCACGGAAGGCGGCATCGATGCGGCGGGTTTGCACGACCGGCTGGCACCGCTGGTGCGGGCTCTGCGCGATAATGGCACCCGCGTGTCGCTCTTTGTGGAAGCTGATCGACGGCATCTAGACGCTGCCAAATCCCTGGGGGCGCCGGTTGTCGAGCTGCATACGGGCGCTTATTGCGACAGCCGCGGCGCGGACCGGCAACGCCATCTTGCTGCTATTCGTGAGGCGGCAGCCTATGGGACGCAGATTGGGCTCGAAGTCCATGCTGGCCATGGACTGAGTTACGACACTGTCGCTCCGATCGCAGCCATCGCCCAGATGCGTGAACTCAACATCGGTCACTTCCTGATCGGGGAAGCGATCTTCGTCGGCCTGGAGGCAGCGATCGCCCGCATGCGTCAACTGATGGATATGGCCCGTGACGGGGTGCACCAGTGATCATTGGTATCGGGTCCGATCTCATCGACATTCGCCGCATCGAACGCAGCATTGAGCGCTTTGGCGCACGTTTTCTGGAGCGGATATTCACGTCTGTCGAACGCGAGAAGTCCGATCGCCGCGCCCAGCGGGCAGCTTCCTATGCCAAGCGTTTTGCGGCCAAGGAGGCATGTTCCAAGGCGTTGGGCACAGGATTTCGGCGCGGCGTATTCTGGCGGGATATGGGAGTGGTGAACCTTCCAGGCGGTAAACCCACCATGAAGCTGACCGGGGGCGCGCGGCGCCGCCTCGAAGAACTTACCCCCGGTGGCCATGAGGTCCAGATCGACCTGACTATTACCGATGATTTTCCCCTGGCGCAGGCGATCGTCATCATCTCAGCGGTCCCGCTATCCTCGGATCCCCCCCAAAAGGCAGCTTCCTTGCCTTGACCCGGCCGGGCGTATCCGCTTCCTTCCCACCGACTAAGACAGGTACCAAAGAATGAGCCAGGACCGCGGTCCCGCAAAGCCGCCCAAGAGCGAAGATGCCGGGATGGCCCCCCCTCCCGCGGCGGATACCGGCAAAGCGCCGGGACTTACGGCTGCGGATGCTTTGTCCGGCCGGCGCCAGCGGCCGCCCTCTCCTGGCGGGAAGACACCGGCCGCGCCCGCCGCGAAGCACGAGGAAAGCTGGGGCGAAGTCATTAAGACCATCGTCTATGCGATCTTGATCGCGCTCGTCATACGCTGTTTTGTAGTCCAGCCCTTCAATATTCCCTCCGGCTCGATGAAGAACACGCTTCTGGTCGGCGATTATCTGTTCGTCGAGAAGTATGCGTATGGCTACAGTCGGTATTCCTTCCCATGGGGACTGGGACCGGTGGGGAATCTGTGGCATGGGCGAATATTCGGATCGCAGCCCAAACGCGGTGATGTCGTGGTATTTCGGCTGCCAAGCGACCCTTCGATCGACTATATCAAACGGGTGATCGGCCTGCCCGGAGATACCGTGCAGATGATCAATGATCGCCTCTACATCAACAATAAGATTGTTCCTGAAAAGCGGGTTTCGGACTATGTCGAGACCATAGACGGCTATAAGCGCCGTGTACCGCGCTATGAGGAATTCCTGCCCGGTGGCAAGACCCATTTCATCCTCGACAGCACTCCGGATGGGCCTTACGACAATACCAAGCTGTTCGTGGTTCCTCCCGGCCATTACTTTATGATGGGCGACAATCGCGACAATTCCGACGACAGCCGTGCCGATGTGGGGTACGTTCCGGCGCAAAATCTGGTTGGCAAAGCGGAACTGATCTTTTTTTCGGTCAATGACAAGGCGAGCTGGTGGCAATTCTGGAAATGGCCGTGGTCGATCCGCTGGGATCGGCTCTTCACCGTCATTGACTAGGGTGCGCAGTCGCGATCTGGCCGGCCTTGAGCCGGCGCTGGGCCACGCATTTGCCGACCCGCAGGTGCTACGGCGCGCGCTCACCCATTCGAGCGCAGATGCGCGTGCATCCAACGAACGCCTGGAGTTTTTGGGCGACCGGGTCCTGGGACTGATCCTCGCCGAAACCCTGTATGATCGGTATCCCGACGATGCCGAGGGGCTGCTGGCGCTCAAGTTCAATGCCCTTGCACGACGAGAGGCCTGTGCTGCCGCGGCGGAAAATGCCGATCTGTCCAGCTATCTCATTCTTGCGGCAAGCGAAGTCAAATCCGGCGGCAGACAGAAGGCCGCAATTCTCAGTGGCGCGACAGAGGCCGTGATTGCGGCGCTTTATCTGGACGGGGGCCTTGAGGCGGCGCGTCAGTTCATACTGCGCCATTGGCAACGGGCCTTCGATGATCTGGGCCGGGATATGCGCGATGCCAAGACGGCGTTACAGGAGTGGGCCCAGGGGCGGCAGCAGGGCCGCGCCGCGCCTGTCTACCGCGTCGTGGGCCGGGGCGGACCCGATCATGCGCCGCAGTTCGAGGTAGAAGTTCTCATTGAAGGTCACGAGCCGGCGCACGGGATAGGCAGGTCCAAGCGCGAGGCCGAGCAGGCCGCGGCGCGGGCCTTACTGCAGCGAGTAGAAAGAAGCTCATGAATACGACCACCGGCACCCGAGCAGGCTTTGTTGCGGTCATCGGTGCGCCCAATGCCGGAAAGTCGACGCTGGTCAACGCTCTGGTGGGCAGCAAGGTCTCGATCGTCAGCCACAAGGTGCAGACCACCCGCATGCCCGT
>JAGWRJ010000294.1 GCA_028869725.1 Alphaproteobacteria bacterium
GCCCCTTATTTTGTACAGAACCAGTTCTGGATATTTCTTGCGATGCCCTTGAGAAGGTCGGCGTTGAGCGTGTCAGGTCACGGGTCGAGGCACCACCTTTCGTCGCCGCCAACTTCTTGGGGCACGCGAAAACTGTGTTGTTTTAAGTGCTTGCCCGATCCGATGGCAGCTCTTCTTGTGCGACGAGATGTAAATGATCGCGGCGGCGAAATGATGCTAAAGCTAGCCCGGCATGGCCATGCTGAGCCATCGTTCTGATTTCAGGGGTTCCCGAGAGAGTTTTCAATCTGCAATGGAAAAAGGCGCATGTTTGCTCTGCCCTTCTCCCGCATAGAGTCATCTCTCGGCATCCCCATGCACGGATATGCAGGCATATACGAGGAACTTGGAGCTAAAAAACATGACTGACGCACCCGAATATACACCCCCAAAAGTGTGGACATGGAACAAGGCCAGTGGCGGGCGCTTTGCCAACATCAATCGTCCGGTCGCAGGTCCGACCCATGACAAGGAACTTCCGGTCGGCCGTCACCCACTGCAGCTTTATTCTCTTGCCACCCCAAACGGCCAGAAGGTCACCATCCTGCTCGAAGAGTTACTGGCACTTGGTCATGCGGGGGCCGAATACGACGCCTGGCTCATCAAGATCGGAGATGGCGAACAGTTTGGCAGCGGCTTTGTCGCCGTAAACCCGAACTCCAAGATTCCCGCACTGCTTGACCGCAGCGGCGTCAAGCCGATCCGGGTTTTCGAGTCAGGCGCGATCCTGCTTTATCTCGCCGAAAAATTCGGCGAATTTCTGCCCCAAGATCCCGCTGATCGCGCTGAGTGTTTATCCTGGCTCTTCTGGCAAATGGGCAGCGCTCCCTATCTGGGAGGCGGCTTCGGCCATTTCTATGCCTATGCGCTGTTCAAAATCGAATATGCGATCGACCGGTTTGCAATGGAGGTAAAGCGGCAGCTGGACGTACTTGACCGTCGTCTTGCCGAAACCCGCTACATCGCCGGCGACAAATACACGATCGCCGACATGGCGATAATGCCGTGGTATGGGGCGCTGGCAAAGGGCTGGATCTACGGCGCCGGAGAATTCCTGAGCGTTCATGAGTACAAGAATGTACTGCGCTGGACCGACATGCTCCTCGAGCGTCCCGCAGTACAGCGCGGACGAATGGTCAATCGCGTGACTGGCGCCCCCGCGGAACAGCTACACGAGCGCCACGACGCCTCGGACTTCAAAACCAGGACGCAGGATAAGCTGACCGGTTAGCCTTTGCATGGGCGCCGCATCGCAGACCCGCCCGGCGCAATAACGGCCTGAAGGTTCAGCGACAGCGTCGACCGGACCGGTGCGCCATCCGCAATGGATGCGCGCGCCGGGTAGTGGGTCAGTTTGAGAAAGGTACTAAACAATGTTTCTCACGGCGAATAATGCGAGCGAAATTACCCCGATCCCGAACGCTGACATCGAAAATATGATTGTCAACCTCGCGAGCACGTCTAGAACGTCGCCTGAAAGTGTCTCGTAAGCAGATGTTTCATCTAGTTGGTCGCCCTTCAGTGCAATAACAAAGAAACCTCCACTCGCTGACAGGATGCAGGCCGTGAACCCAGCCAAAGAGGCAGCTACCGCTATTTTCCATTGCGGCTGCGCGAATATCTTTTCGAGAAATGTTGCAATCAGAACAAGGGAGCCAGTGGATAGGGTCGTCAGATGCTTTAGATAGTCAGACCAAAGAGTTATAATTTCTAAATGGGTAGCGTGTGTCCTTTGCATTTTGGATGCTAAGTGCCACCGGGCACCCCTCCTCGAATTCCTCTATTACTATAACGATATCACCGCTTTCCCAAAACCCGGACTCAATGCCAGCGGCCATGGCTGGGCTCATGCGGTGCGCGCCGCTGATTTTCACGAAGTTGTGGTACATCGTGTGAATTACGAATGCGTAGACATGATTGTCGAGTTTCTTGGAGAAAGCCTCTATGAGCCGCGCATATCGTTTGCAGTGCTGACGAATGATGCCGTCCGACGCACGCTGGATATCCCGTGGTTTCGCCATCAAAGTGGACGCTAGGACAAAACACCCCAGTATGGTGGCGATAAGGCATGCCAATGCTGGGCATTTTCAAACTGACCCACTACCGCACGCCGGGCTGGCTAGAGTGCGTTCCGGACTATTCAGGATCCTGTGCCATCGTCCTGTCCCTCGGAAGAGATCTCGACCTCTTCGGCCGGGACCGCATAGACCCCCTTCAGCCAGCGGGACAGATCGATATCAGCGCAACGGCGCGAGCAGAACGGTCGCAGGCGCACATCCTGCGGTTTGCCGCAGATCGCACAGGGCCGCGGTTCAGGTACTGACATCAAAGCCCTCGCGCGCAAATTCGGGACGCGGTTCAAGACGGATCTGGCCGGCGCCACGGCGAGCAAGCCCGCTGCGTACATCGTCGTCATGGACCTCGAGCCACTGCACGATCTCAGGTGCGGCGCGCACCGTAATCGGTTTTCCCGGAGCACTCACCGCAGTTCGCTCGATGCGCCGGATCACCTCCAGCGCCACGCTCTCACGGGTGCGCACACGTCCATGTCCCTGGCAGGGGCGGCAGCACTCGCTCATCAGTTTGACCAGAGGATCGCGGATTCGCTTGCGGGTGATTTCGACGAGACCAAAGGCGCTCATTGGCGAGATCTGGGTAGGCGTACGATCGCGGGCCAGGCTGCGGGTCAGAACCTCAAGCACCCGCTCGATATTGGCCGGCTCATTCAGGTGAATGAAGTCGATCACGA
>JAGWRJ010000295.1 GCA_028869725.1 Alphaproteobacteria bacterium
CCATCGCGATGAATCCACCGCCAACGAACACGACCCTGTCGGGCCGGTCGGGCAACTCGAGAAAATCGGTACTCGTGGCCAGCAACTCCTCACCGGGGATGTTCAGTGTCATTGGCCTGGCGCCGGTGGCGATATGAAAGTGCCGCGCCGTCAGGGGCTCACCATTCACCTCGATTGTGTCACGCCCGGTGAAGCGCGTCTCGCCGTGCAACACGGTGATACCGGTTTTCTCCAGCCCGCCCTCGATGCGGTCAGGCATCGCATCGGTGAAGGTACGTTTGAAGGCGATCATGCCTGGCCAGTCGACGGAGGTCTGCGTTTTCAGCCCCTTGCCGTCAAGATTGCGGGCCCATTCGACTCCTTCGGTCACGGCGATCAGCATCTTTTTGGGGTCGCAGCCACGCAACGCACAGGTGCCGCCGAAAGGCAGACTGTCGACGCTGGCGACCTTCCAACCGGCACTGGCGGCCATCCGGGCGACGCCGTTTCCACCCGTCCCACCGCCGATCACGATCAGATCGAAACTCTTGTTGTTGCTCATGATTGCCTCATTCCGGCCCACGGCAGTTGTCTGTCTCGGCTCGCACATCTTTGGGCGAAAACGCCACCGACCTCAATCCAGGCTCCGCTCAGCCCTGAACGGGCATCGCCGCATCGACTGGCCTTGTGAACGTCCAGCGGGATGAGCAATGTCCAACATTTGCTATCCGGCGCAGCAGGACAGCTTGGCGACGTCCTTGCCGAAGCCCTGCGCGGCGAGTTTCAGCCCTTCGACCGTGGTGAGATACGGGAAGATCGTCTCGCCAAGCGCCTTTGCCGTCATGTTGTGCTTGATGGCGAGCACCACCGTCTGGATGCTGTCGGCCCCCTCGGGCGCCAGGATTTGCCCGCCAAGCAGCCGGTCGGTTCCGGCATCGGCGACGAGCTTGATCAATCCGCGCGTGTCGCGGGCCGCCAGCGCCCGCGGCACTTGGTCGAGGGAAACGATCGAGGTCTTGGTCTGGAACCCGGCGGCCCGAGCGGCCTCTTCGGTCAAGCCGACGCCGGCGACCTGCGGGTCGGTGAATGTCACCCACGGCATGGCAGCGTTGTCGTAGACGAGGCTGTCGCCATTCAGCGCGTTATGGGCGGCGAGCTTGGCACCGTAGGCCGCCATATAGACGAACTGGTCACGACCGGTGACGTCGCCCGCCGCATAAACACCAGGCTTTGACGTGCGCATCCGCTCATCGATGACGATGCCGCCGTTGTCGAATAGCCTGACGCCCGCCTCGACAAGTCCAAGACCGTTGGTGTTCGGCGAACGGCCGGTGGTCAGAAGAACCTGCTCAGCCGCGATCGTCTTGTCCGCCCCGTGGATGGATACCGTCAGTTCGACCTTGCCGTCGGTCCGCTCGATTCGGCGATAAGCAAGGCCAGTGCACACGGTGATCCCCTCGTCGCGGAGATAGCCGGTCAGCGCTTCAGAAATTTCGGGCTCGGTTTCCGGCAGCAGGCGCCGGCGGGTGACCAGTGTCACTTCCGTCCCGGCGCGAGCAAACATCTGTGCCAGTTCGCAACCGATGTAACCGCCGCCGATTACCAGCAGGGAGCGTGGCAGTTCCTGCAGTTCGAGCGCGGTGGTGCTGGTGAGATAAGAAATGTCGGCCACGCCGGGGATGTCCGGCAGGGCCGGCGACGCGCCGGTCGCGATGATCACTTTGCCCGGATGAAGCGAGGTCCCATCGACGGTGATGCCGCCGTCTGCCACGCGCGCTGGACCATCCAGATAGGCAATCCCATTATACTCCGATAGCAGGTCGATGTATTTCTTCTGCCTGAGCGTCGAGACGAGATCGTCCTTCGCCGCCACCAGGCTTCGCCAGTCCGTGACATGAGCCTCGCCGGCAAGGCCCGGAAAGCGACCAGCCGATCGAGCGCCGTGCAACGCCTCGGCGGCGCGGATCATTGTCTTCGAGGGCACGCAGCCGACATTGACGCAGGTGCCGCCGATCATGCCGTGGCCGATCAGGGCGACATGCGCGCCTTGCTCGGCCGCCGTGATCGCCGCCGAGAACCCGGCCGAGCCGGCGCCGATGACGGCAAGGTCGTAAGTGCCGGTGTTCGCGCAGCGATCGCTCATCGCTTCAAATCCTCTCCGTTGGGCTTTCCGTTTCACAGCAGGCATCGGTTCGAGCGCGCCGGCGAATGAAGCCGAGCACCATGACGCCGACGCTAACGAACAACAGAGCCAGCAATATCCAGTCAGCCCCTGCGAGCCAGGCGCCGAGCCCAACAGCCGGCAAGACCACGACGAGCAAGGGCGTAAGGCAGCAGATCGCCGCGATGCTCGCGCCGACGATGCCGGCGCCGATCAGCGCCCGTCCCTGTTTCTCAGCTTCCGTGCGATCTGGTTTGACGGAACGGTCGAAGCCGGCCCTGACCGTGTTGGCGCTCTGCGTCCGCGGCTCGGTTCTCTCGCTGCGGCTTGTGTCGATCATCGCCATTCCTTCACGGTCCTATCGGCCCCGTCCTCGCAACAGGCATGCCTGTCTTCCTGCTGGGGTTTCATCGATGCGGCTGCGGGGCGATAGGAGCAGGACAGCACGCGGCGCGCATTGCCGTAGAGACCCCACGCCATCAGGGCTATAGCGACGGCGTAGATTTCCGATTCATGCGTCGCGATGAACCCCTGGATGGGTATGTCGAACGAGCCCGCTGCCGGCAGGATTGCGGCAACGGCGGAAATGGCCAGGGGCAATATGGGGGAGCAGCAAAGCAGAGGTGGAAGCGCGGCAAGAACGGCACCCAGCGCACTGCCAGCGGGCTTTGCGCCCGAGCCGTTGCGAAACCCATGCACTCCTAAAGCCAGTGTAAGCGCCAGCAGCAACGCCATGACGAGGGCGAGTACGAATGTCCCGAACGTCAGGAAACGTAGCGAGACCAGTCCGATCACGCCGCCGGTGTAGCTCGCGGGCAAAATCATTGCATACAGAAAAGCAAAGAGCAGCAAGACCGCTGCCGTTCCTACCATGGCCCGTCGCGAAGCCAGCACCATCCGCAGAGCCCGGGGCACGATGAGCGCCCGGTCGTAGAGCGTCTCCGTCATGATTTCCCCTTGGCCTTGATGAATTGTTCGATCTTGTCGAACGTCACGGAGGGTGCCGAAGAGATCGCTGCGATATGGCCGTCAGGTTCGATCAGGTGATAGACATCGATATAGTGATGCGTGTTGTAGCGCTTGAAGAGCTCCTCCGTGTCCTCGCCAATGATGAAGTGGGAGTCGTGGAGCAAGGCTGGCGCATTTGCCGCGACGAACTTTTCCATGTCATCGCCCGGATATCCACCGTTCTTGTAATCCCGCAGAACGATGACCTTGAGATTGGACGCGTCGATCAGGGCCTGGTTCTGCGCCATCGTCTGAAGACCGACGGCGCAGCTTTTGCACCATGTGGCGACCTGCCAGAGCATGATTGGCTGACCCTTGAACGATTGCAGGTTCATTTTCTTGCCATGGACCAGGAACGGCGCGTCGTCGGCGTGCGCCTGGGAGGGTACCGGGGCATTCATGGGAGCCATGGACGCTGCCCAGGCCGGCGAGGCAGCGGCCGTGATCGCCACAATGACAACGGACAAACTTTTGCGGGCAACCTTTGTAAGTCTTTGATCATCCGTTACCTTCTTCTGTTTGAGCATAATGTTTTCGAGCCTCCGAGGTGGTCTGATGGGCTTGTTGAGCATGAGATCGTGGCGTAGGCTAATCCCTGTAGTGACTACAGGCTCAAGAGGAATTTTTGATGGTGCGGAGTCACGCTATCGCGAGGATGCTGACGCGCGGCGAGCTTGCCCGGCGGACCGGCTGTAACCTTGAAACCATCCGCTATTACGAGAAAGTTGGGCTGCTTCTGGAACCCCCGCGCGCCGCGAACGGCTACCGAATTTATGATGCCGCACATGAGCAACGCCTGTGTTTCATCCTGCGCGGGCGCGAACTCGGCTTTGACATCGTGGAAATCCGCGGCCTCCTCGCGCTGATGGATGGCGGCCACCAGACCTGCGCCGAAGTAAAGGCCCGCACCGATCGGCACCTGGCCGACATTCACGCCAAGATCGCCGACCTGCGGCGCATGGCGCGGGTGCTGACGCGAACCGCTGCC
>JAGWRJ010000296.1 GCA_028869725.1 Alphaproteobacteria bacterium
GCCGCGGAAGGCAGCGGATCGCCGTACCACTTGAGGTAAAAGCGCTTCCAGCCCTGTCTGAAGAACGAGTTGAAGCTGGCGTCATCGTGCTGCATCGAGGCGCTCAGGTGGTGCTGCTCCAGCAGGCACAGCGTTTCTTCGCGCAGCGTTTCCCATCCCTGCTGGACGATGTCCATGATGGGAAAGCGCCGGCGATCGATAAAGGGTTCCGCCACGACTGCCGAAAACGCGTACATCAGCAAGTTGTAGGGAGCGAAGACACCCGAGTGGTCGACAAATTGCCGGTCGAAGCGCAGGCGCACCCGCCCGCGTCGATGCACGAAGAGTGCACACAGCGCATACCCCACGAGGAGGCCCAGGAGCACAAGTCTTGCCGTAAGCAGCATGGCCTGCGGGTTCCGTTATCGCCAAGTCTCAGGCTCGTGGACATGCCGGGGTAATGGCGGCCCCGATCCCTCTGCACGTGGGGATGGGGTGCGCACAAGGGTCGACAGGCTCGGCTCCATGCCGGCAGCGAAGGCGTAGATCTCGCTCATCGGCAAGTGATCGCCGATGTCCCGCCCGTAGTAGCTGCGCACCAGTCGACCTTCCTCGTCGATGAGGAAGTCAGCGGGCACGAGGGATTGATCACCGCGCATGCGTGGCAGGATGCCCTTGCTCATGGCTCTGAGCAGGCGTGGCATGCGCAAGAGCATGCCTCGGAAAAGTGCGGCCCATGAATGTTCGATCCCGTAGGGCTGATAGACGCGCATGTCAGGGTCCGCCACGATCACGAACGGTCGTGGCCGGTGCATCACGAACCGCCGTACGTCTTCATCCGTCGAGCGGAAAAAGGCGATGATCTCGACACCTCTCTCCTTCAGTAGTGCATGCTCGTTCGTCAGTTCGTAGACGCGCAGGTTGCAAAACGGGCATCCAGCATCGCGGAAGAAGCTCAGCACAACACGGCGACCGCGAAAGTCGCTGAGGCGCACGCGCTCACCGTTGGCATCACGGACATCGAACTCAGGGGCTCGAGCAGGGCTTTTGATGCGCATGAGCGGTGACTCCTCAATCGAAAGCAGACCCGAAGCCCATGCACTGACCCCCTTTCCGGCCTAAGCGGCAGCGCGGCAGCGGCTTGCGAACGTCGACCGATACGCGGCAGGGTTGCATGGAATGCCCAGGCGACTGGTGAGGACGCCACGCCGCCGGAAGGAACGGGGTCAAACTACGACCGGTACACAAAGGAGACTGCATCCGCCTCCGACGGGGTGACGCCCTCATGATTAAAGAGGCAGGAAGTGCACCGAAGGATTCAGACAAGAGCAGAGCTGCCAGCGCCAGCGTTGTGTTACTTGCCGCGTGTCCCTATCGCCACCGTCTTCATGCTCAGCCCGGTGTTGAATCGGTTTGGCATGGGCATCTCGGGTGCGAGTTCGCGCCCGTGAAAGTTCTGCTGACCCTAGACCTCACCCACCTGCTTGATGGCGTGGCGCTTGGCTGGGTAGTCGAGGACGCGGCCCCAACGTCGAACCATCTGCGCAGCGGGGTATTGGGTTGGCACGCGCATCGGGCCGAGCCCAAGACCCAGATTCAGCAGCATTGAAGATGTCCTCGTGCGCGGTGCGTTGCTGCCACCGGGCGCGAGGCTTGCGTCGGTAACGCGCTCAGTCGTGGACGACGACACCGGCCAGCGGGTCACTGGCCTTTTGCCAGGGCGCCTCACGCAGCCGCTGGCGAGTGATCTCCAGTCCGGCCTGCCAACGCGCCTGGATGCCTTCGGGCGAGAAGTCGATGTCCTTGGCATGGTCCTCACCGCGCAGCGCCGGGGTGCGCAGCGGCAGCACATGCATCACCGTCACGCAGCCATAGGCTAGAAGCTCGCGCACCTGTGTTTGCTCCAGCGCTGCGGCCGGCAGCCATTCGGTCAGCTCGTGGATCACGTGGCGTAGCCGGTGGATCTGCTGCTGGCGCACGATGTGGCTGTCGGCGCGGCTGGCGTACTGGATATCCTTGAGGCGTTTGAGGGTGTCCCTGATCGATTGCGGAGTCGTGCCGCGCTGCTGCCAGAGCTCGGCGGCAAACACC
>JAGWRJ010000297.1 GCA_028869725.1 Alphaproteobacteria bacterium
ACGAAGTAACGGGCCGGTAGCACATAGGTCAGCAGCCGCACCGCGACCGGCATGCTGCGAATGTCGAAGAGAAAGCCGGAAAGCATCATGGCAGGCAGGAAAGTCACTAGGAGCGTCAGCTGGCTGGCAACAAACTGGCTTCGCACTGCCGACGAAATCAGTAGGCCTATGCCCAGCGCGATCAGCAGATAAAGAATCGAGCTGATGCCCAGGAGCAGGAATGATCCGCGAAATGGAACATGAAACATGACACGTGCCGCAAAGACGCATAGTGCCAGACCGAGCAAACCCATCGCGAAATAGGGCAAGGTCTTTCCGAGAAGAATTTCTGCAACCCGAACCGGGGTTACGAACAAGGCCTCAAGCGTGCCGCGCTCCCATTCCCTCGCCACGACCATGGTTGTCAGAAAAGCACCGATCAGCGTCATGACGAGGACAATGAGACCTGGTACCAGGAAATAATGGCTGTCGTTGGCCGCATTGAACCACAGTCGGTTCTCGATGATCACTGGACCGGCCTGGGCCTGATAACCTTCGGCCTGACGCTGTGCTGCCCAGGCGCCAAGCACAGCTTCCGCGTAGGATTCAATAATACGAGCGCGATTGGCGTCGGCGCCATGGACAATGAGCTGAACCCTCCCCAGTCCGAAGGCGTTTTGACGGGGAAAATTTGACCGGACGCGGACAATGCCATCGACAGTGCGGCTTTCCATCAGGCGCTCGGCCGCGTGCATGTCCGTGACCACGAAAGGTTCAAAATAGGGAGACAGCCGGAAGCCCGACACCAGCCCACTCACCAGCGGGCTTGGCGCCTCGAGGTCCAGCGCAACGGGCACCTTGCGGACATCAAGTGACAGCCCATAGCCGAACAGCAGGATCAGCATGGTCGGTAACACAACACCGATGATAATGCTGCTCGGATCACGTCGGATCTGCAGACTTTCCTTGCGGATAAGCGCCTCAGTGCGGCGAAGCGATGCGCGGAGCCCATTCATGACACCCGCACGGCAGCCCGCGCCTCCTCAACGATAGCGATGAAGGCGTCTTCCATGGTCCCGCCTGTCCCGCTGCCCGTGCGCGCGCGGATCTCGGCCGGCGTGCCTTCCGCGAGCAGCCGGCCGGCATCGAGAATGGCCAGGCGGTCGCAGTACTCTGCTTCCTCCATGAAATGGGTCGTGATGACAGTTGTCACCCCGGTCTGGGCGAGGGCTGTAATGCGCCGCCAGAAGTCCCGGCGCGCCAGGGGATCGGCGCCGCTGGTCGGCTCATCGAGAAACAGCAGAGCCGGTTCGTGGAGAAGCGCGACCGCCATCGCCAACCTCTGCTTGAGCCCGCCTGGCAACATGCCGCTTTGTTGCGCACGCATCGGCCCCAGCTCGAATTCCTCCAGAGCCCAACGGATACGCACAGTGCGCTGGTGCGCGTGAAGCCCATAGATCCCGGCAAAAAATTCGAGGTTTTCGAGAACGGAAAGCTGGCCATACAGCGAAAAGCGCTGCGCCATATATCCAATGTTCCTGCGCGCCGCCGCCCGTGCCCGACGCAGATCCGCGCCGGCCACAAGCAGCGTGCCGGCTGTCGCCGGAAGAAGCCCGCAAAGCATCCGGAAGGTGGTACTCTTGCCGGCGCCATTAGGGCCGAGCAAGCCATACACCTCACCGCGGCCTACCTTGAAACTGACGTGATCGACCGCAACGAAGTCACCAAAGCGACGAAGCAGGTCCCGTACTTCCACCGCGACTGCGCCACGCTGGAGCGAAGGCACGGCCTGCACTGCCGACACCCGGGCTCGCGGCGTGCCTGCCAGGAGTGTCATGAAGCCATCTTCAAAGGAGGGCGTCACCGCATCGGCCTTTGGACTGCGGAAGATGGTCCGAACCCGTCCTCCCTGGGGCACTGCGTCGATAACGTCATCTGCATCAAGAAGCCGGGCCTGGAGATCGCGCGCCGCCTCACCTGGGGACGGATCGCGCAGAATGACGCATCCCTGCGCCCTATCAGCGATACTCCCTGGCGTGCCCTGCGCCAGAACTCTGCCGCCGCGCAGGACGATTGCCTGCTGGCAGCGCTCTGCCTCGTCAAGATAGGAGGTGGCTATAAGTG
>JAGWRJ010000298.1 GCA_028869725.1 Alphaproteobacteria bacterium
ATCCGCGAATGGCAATTCGGCCTGCTGGTCACGCGCAACGACGAGGGTTTCGCGACCAGCCATTTGCCATGGGCGCTCGAGGCCCGGCGTGGTCCGCATGGCGTGATCGTCGGCCATCTGGCTGGCTACAACCCGCAATGCAAGGTGCCCGCGGGCGGCACCGAGGCGCTGGTGGTGTTCCAGGGACCGCATGCCTACGTGTCGCCGTCCTGGTATCCCGGAAAGACCGAGGATCCGCGCCAGGTGCCGACCTGGGACTACCTCGCCGTCGAGGCGCGCGGCACGCTCACCGCATTCGACGACGATGCGCGCCTGCATGACCTGCTGACGCGCCTGACCGAGCGCAACGAATCCGGACGCGAGCACCGCTGGCGGATCGACGACGCGCCTGACGAATACATTCGGGAGCAGATGCGCCACGTCGTCGGAATCGAATTGCACATCGAACACATGATCGGTCGCTACAAGCTCAGCCAGAACCGCGATGCCGCCGACCGCGAAGGCGCCCGCGCCGGACTGGCCGCCGCCCCGAGCGAACGCGAGCGCGCAGTGGCGAAGGCGATCGCGGAGGTCCAACGGGACAAGCGTGAGCGTTGATGGCGGATCGGATCCACGGCCAGCCAATCGCGACGCGCTGCGTCAGGCGCGCAGGCCGGGTCGAGGCGGGGCTTAGCGCGGCAGCATGATTGGCGGTTGCCATTCCATGGGATCGGGCTATCGTGGCAGCGGCGAACCGGAACGCATCGTCCAATGCCCGCTAGGTGCGCCTGGCTCAAGCCATGCGGGAAGCGCCGATCGCGATGAGGGCTGCAGCAATGTCGGAAAAGGCGAACTGCCCGCCGAAAAACGCCGTGACGACAAACGTGCAGCCAGCCGCGATGAACAGATAACGACCGGTCCGCGTGCTGCGGATGGAATTTGGTGGACGCGACACGGCGCCCTTCCGTTGAGCACTCGCGCAAGCTGACGCTGCAGTCGCGCGCGGCACGTCAAATCCAACGATGGTTTGCGATATTCCGTCAGGCGCCCCAGCGCGAGCCTGGAGGTTCGCCCTGGCGCCAGACGGTGAAGGCAAGCACACCCGTGGCAAGCAATGCCAGCACCCAGAACGACCCTGGATCCAGACGTGGCGGTGTTCTTCGGTTTCTTCCGAATCGTCCGGTACTTGCTTAAATGCACGAGATGCGGCCGTTAGACCAAAATAGTTGAAGCCCTCGATTGCCGCCGTGAGTTCGGATTTGGAGAGACAACTAATGGCATGTACTACCCCGCCGTTCATTGCGAGACCGTGAGCCAGCAACAGCGCAGGAAGCGCGCGATCGCCTGCCGCGGGTGTAGCTCCACCTGATTCAAGTCATGCGCGATTCCACACTGCATCTTGCCTTGAACGCTTCATCACAAGTGTAACGTCCAGGTTCAGCCGCGGCGCTGCCGGAGCGAAGCGTAGGAACGATCCCGGTCCGCTTGACCGGGTTGTCATTCAGCAGATTCAAGTTGCCAGCCTGGAAAAACCAACACAGCAGGATCGCAATGCAGAGCAGTTGCCAAGACCTTGGCACGCTCAACACCGAGAATGACACGACCGTTCTCGATGCTCGAAATGGCGCTTTGCGGGATACGTGATCAGGGAAGCTTATGCTTGATTCAACCCTGCGATACGTGGGGAAACCTCAGTTCTTGATCCTAATCAATTCGACTACCCGGAAGCGGATTACGGTGCCCCTTCATATTTCCGGCGCACCGGGTGGAATGCGCGGATGGCGACTGTTGTGGACTCTGTCGACAACGATTCAGCCAACAGGAGTAAAGACAATGCGTTACGTGATTCTTGCCATAGCAATCATCCTGTCTCCGTTGCTCTCGAGCCAAGCCCATGCTCAATCGCAGTTCAGTATCAGCATCGGGAACCGTGGTGTCAGCATCGGATTCGCGATGTCGACCTATCCAACGATGGTCCGCATTCCAGGCTATCCGGTCTATTACGACCCGCGAGTGGATACGAACTACTTTTTCTACGACGGCTTGTACTGGGTATATCAGGATGGCAACTGGTACTCCAGTACTTGGTACAACGGCCCGTGGAACATGATTCCACCCGCCTATGTGCCCTTTTTCATACTGCGAATCCCGGTACGCTACTACCGTCGGCCGCCCGCTTATTTTCGCGGCTGGCGTTCCGATGAACCCCCACGCTGGGGCGAGCACTGGGGCCACGACTGGGAACGCCAGCGCAGCGGATGGGACAACTGGAATCGCCGCTATGTGCCGGCAGCCGCGCCGCTGCCCACGTATCAACGCAACTACACGGGTGCCCGCTATCCTCGCCAGCTTGAGCGACAGCGCACGATCGAGTCCCGCAATTATCGCTACCAGCCACGCGATGCAGTAAGTCGCCAGATTCTCGATCAGCGCCGCCCCGGCACGGCACCGCGTGACCGTCCGGGACGCCAGCAACTGCAGCAGAGGGCCAGGCAGCAGCAGGACCTCCAGCAGCAGCAACAGCAGAGGGCCAGGCAGCCGCAGAACCTTCAGCAACGGCAGCAGCAGAAGGCACGGCAGCAACCACAGCCGGCTCGAAGCGCTGGCAACAGGGCTGGGAAGGGTCAGTCCGACAAGAACAAGAAGGCCCAGCAGGGCGCTAAAAACAACCCGAAGGACGCCAACAAAGAGGGCGGTGGGCACCCATAGTCTCTGATCGGTCGCAGTAGCATCACGCACCGACGGTAAACGGTCCGAAGGTTCAGTGGCATCCGCGGCCTCGTCGAATCGACGAGGCCGCATCTTCATGGTGACAAAGAGAGCCGTGAACGGTGCCAAGGTCCCTTTCTTCTGGAGAGAGGGGCCAACGTGAACTTCCCCTAAGCGCCGAATCCCCGCGCGCCATGCGTGGCGCGCGGGGCATGTCGAGCGGGATCAGTGCGCGGCATCCAGCACCAGGTTGGCGGACTGCACGTCCGATTTCAGTTTCGCCACGGCCTGGCCCGCCTGCTCGATGTACATGCCGGCCACCTTCGACATCGAAGGCGTCGGCCGCACGAACTGGAAGTCCACCTGATCCGTG
>JAGWRJ010000299.1 GCA_028869725.1 Alphaproteobacteria bacterium
ATATCAGGACTCTGCGCCGTACGCTGCGCCGGCTGCGGCCAGGACCGATGTGGGCACGAATGTCGGCACCCGTGTCATTGGATGTGGAAGGCGCGTTCATTGGCTGCCCGTAAAAGGAGTGGAGACATAACGGCTGGCGACAAGGACGATCGCTTGACTATGTAAAGCCTATGTCTGAACGGTCCTTGGGTTCGTCAAGGGCGGCGCCTTATTTTTGTTATCACGTGAGCCATAAATATTTTACAGATCTGCTCAGCGCCCGGCGCCTAACGAAAATTTAGGAATATTTAACGCCCGTTAACCGTATTGCTCTAGAAGCAGCGGGTTATCTGGAGGCGCCACGCCATGGCCCGTCCGCAGCGGCCACATCCTCCTACGCCGGAACGACAGAAACAGCCCCCGCTGGGGCAGGTGGCGGGTCCGCGGGTACGCGCCGGCGCCCGACGTCGCGGACATGGGCGCCTGATTCTGCTCATTCTACTCATCTGGGCTGTGGTTCTTGGCGCCATGGCTTGGTCGCGCTGGATTGAGACCCTGCCGGATGCAGCCCATCTGCTTGCCCATGGTCCGTCCCACGAAGTTACCATTCTGGACAGTTCAGGACGGATGATTGCCCGTCGTGGGCTGCGTCATGGTCGCATCGTGCCGGTCGAAGCTCTGCCGTCCTATGTCCCCGATGCCTTCATTGCCATCGAGGACCGCAGCTTCCGCTACAACATCGGGATTGATCCGGTCGGAATTGTGCGGGCGGCGTTTGAGGATCTGGTTCACGGTCACGTAGTTCAGGGCGGCTCGACACTGACCCAGCAGTTGGCCAAAAATCTGTTCCTGACGCCACGGCGCACCTTCGACCGCAAGATCCAGGAAGCGTTGCTCGCACTCTATCTTGACGCACACTACTCCAAAAACCAGATCCTCACGCTTTATCTCAACCGGGTCTATTTTGGAGCAGGGGCATATGGCATAGAGGCCGCGGCTGAGCGTTTTTTCGGCAAACCTGCGGCCAAGCTGTCGCTCACCGAAGCTGCGATGCTTGCCGGGAGTGTGCGGGCGCCTGCGTACTATAATGCACTCAACAATGCCGATGCCTCGATGGCGCGCGCCAAAGTCGTGTTGGCAGCGATGGTCGACTGCGGGTTCATTACTGCAGCACAAGCAAAGCAGGCGGGAGCGTCGCCACCGCGCATCGTACGCAATGCGGCTACTCCGGACTCGGGGTATTTCACCGACTGGATCATGAGTGAGATCCCACATTTCGTGCCCGATGTGCACGAGCCCATCATTGTGCGCACAACGTTCAATCTCGGCCTTGAGGCAGATGCCGAGCAGGCTGTAGATGAGATTCTCGCCAAATACGGTCCCAAGTATCGCGCGCACCAAAGTGCGCTTGTCGCGCTGCGTCCGGACGGTGCCATCGTCGCGATGGTAGGCGGGCGTTCCTATGTACACAGCCCTTATAACCGGGCAACCGATGCATTGCGTCAGCCGGGCTCTGCATTCAAGGCGTTTCTGTATGTGACTGCATTCGAACAGGGGCACACGCCGGATGAGATCATGGTGGATGGACCGGTCGATATCAACGGCTGGAAGCCGTCGGATTATGAGCGCCGCTACGCAGGTCCGATGCCGCTCATCGATGCCTTTGCCCAATCTTCGAATGTCATCGCAGCCAAGCTCATGATGGCGGTCGGTCCTGCGGCGGTGGTGCGGACTGCGCATCTGCTCGGCATTCGCGCAAAACTCGACCCTGTTCCGTCACTGGCCCTTGGTACCTCGCCGGTGTCTGCGCTCGAACTTACCGGCGCTTATGCGGCCATTGCCAATGGCGGCATGAAGGCGGTGCCTTACGCGATCACTGCAATCACCACGCGGCGCGGACGGGTGCTTTATCTGCGTCATCAGCCCCAACCGATGCGGGTGATTCCGCAGACCGCCGAAATGGAGATGACGCAGGTGATGCAACAGACGGTACGTAGCGGCACCGGCCGGGCGGCTGCGCTGGGGGTGCGTCCGACCGCCGGCAAGACGGGAACGACCCAGGATTACCATGATGCGTGGTTTGTGGGGTTCACATCGGACTATGTCTGTGGCGTCTGGGTTGGAAATGACAACAATGCACCCATGCGCCGCGTGGTTGGAGGCATGCTTCCTGCGTGGATCTTCCACGCATTCATGGGTGCAGCCGAACAGGACCAGCCTCCGCGTCCGCTGGCTGGCGCTGCGCTCATCGCGACCTTGCCAGCGCAGAGCCTGGTGCCGCCGCCTCAGCCTCAGATGACCGCCCCGCAGCAAGGTAGCGCTCCAACATCACCGCTTCTCAGCGTGGAGAGCATCATCGATCGCATACTCGGTAGAGGTCCCTGACGGAGTCAGCGCCGTTCGAATACGAAATAGCAGGGCGGTCCACAGAGGGCCTTGGCTTCGTAGCGTGAGGAGGGCCAGTCGGCGGGACGGATGGACCAGTCTTGCTTGCGCCGTGCGGCCCAGAAAAATGCGTCATGCGCAAGCACCCGTTCCAGGGTCCAGGCCACATACTGGGGATTGTCGCTGGCAAAGCGCAGCTGGCCGCCGGGACGCAAAGCCGCTGCGATGGCATCGAGGATCGCCATCTGAATGAAGCGGCGTTTGTGGTGCCGCGTTTTAGGCCAGGGATCTGGAAACAGCACCATGACCCGGCTGAGGCTCCCGCCCGGCAGCGCAGCCAGGATATCGCGCGCATCACCCATATGGATGCGCACGCGCTGCTGGATGTCGACGTCGTCCTTCAGTTTTGAAAGAAGCTTGGCAACGCCGTTAACAAAAGGTTCCGCACCGATCAGTCCGACGTGGGGATTGGTCTGCGCCAGCGCGTAAAGATGCTCGCCGGCGCCGAACCCGACTTCAAGCCAGACATCGTCGACGGGGACACCAAAGCAGGTGCGCGGCTGATGGGCCTGTGCCGGCTCGACCGTGAGAGCTGGCAGCAGGCTTGTCAGCAGATCGGCCTGCGCGCTGCGCAGTTTGGGCCCCTTGCGCCGGCCGTAGAGTTGGCCCCGCGCGCGCTCAGCACGAGAACTCAGAATGCCCTCTTCAGGGAGTCGACGAGGTCCATCTTCTCCCACGAAAAGCCGCCATCGGCATCCGGCTCCCGCCCGAAATGGCCATATGCAGCAGTACGCGCGTAAATCGGCCGCAGTAGCTGCAGATGCTCGCGTATGCCGCGCGGCTTCAGGCTCATGACCTGCGGCAGCAGAACTTCCAGCTTGCTTTCATCGACCTGGCCGGTGCCGTGCAGATCGACATAGACCGAAAGCGGATCGGAAACGCCAATCGCATAGGAGAGCTGGATAGTGCAGCGTTGCGCCAGGCCCGCTGCGACAACGTTCTTTGCCAGATAGCGCGCTGCATAGGCGGCGGAACGGTCGACCTTGGTGGAATCCTTGCCCGAAAAAGCGCCGCCGCCATGGGGTGCTGCGCCGCCATAAGTGTCGACAATGATCTTGCGACCTGTGAGTCCGCAGTCGCCGTCCGGTCCGCCGACCACAAAGGCGCCCGTGGGATTGACGTGCCAGACCGTGTCCTTGGTGATGAGATCACCCGGCAGCGCCTCGCGTACATACGGCTCGATCACGGCGCGCACGTCTGTCGACGTCATTGCGGGATCCAGGTGCTGGGTAGACACCACGATCTGGGCGGCATGTACCGGCTTGTGGTCGACGTAGCGCAGCGTAACCTGGCTCTTGGCATCCGGGCCGAGCTTCGGCTCGCGTCCGGATTTGCGCGCTTCGGCCATCAGCCGCAGGATGCGGTGGCTGAAAGCCAGCGGGGCTGGCATCAGTTCGGGTGTTTCATTGCAGGCATATCCGAACATGATGCCCTGATCGCCTGCACCTTCATCCTTGTTGCCCACGGCATCGACGCCTTGGGCAATGTGTGGTGACTGCTCATGCAGCAACACTTCGATATTGGCGGTCTTCCAGTGGAAGCCGTCCTGCTCGTAGCCGATATCCCTGATGGCATTACGGGCCGCTTCGACGATCAGTTCTGGCGTGATCTCCTTCGGACCGCGGGTTTCGCCAGCGATGACGACACGATTGGTGGTGGCGAGGGTTTCGCAGGCCACACGGATGTCCTTGGGGTTGACGCCATGCTTGGGACCAAGGCCAAAGAACAGATCGACCACCTCGTCCGAAATCCGGTCGCAGACCTTGTCGGGGTGACCTTCAGAGACGCTTTCACTGGTGAAAAGGTAATTGGCGCGGGACATCGACACCCCTTTCATGGATTGAAATGACCGGATTGGGACAGTTTGGCGGGTCTTTTTGCAAGGATGCAGCGCGGGGTCAATGGCCAGCCCCCCGGATCGGGCTGGAACCGGCCGCAGCCCAGGGTATTTGGGGGGATTAAGCCCCGTGCCCTCCTACAGGATGAACCGCGACAGATCCTGATCGCGTGCAAGCTCGTCGACGCGGGCATGCACATAGGCGGCGTCGATCGTGATGGCCTCGCCTTCGTGATCGTTGGCTGAAAAGCTGATGTCGTCGAGAACCCGCTCCATGATCGTGTGCAGCCGCCGGGCACCGATGTTTTCCACGCTGGCATTGACCTGTGCCGCGACATCGGCGAGTGCACCAATTCCGTCCTCGGTGAAGCCCAGGCTGACACCTTCCGTGGCCAGCAGTGCAGTATATTGCTGAATGAGGCTCGCTTCCGGCTCGGTCAGAATACGTTTGAAGTCGTCCCGGCTGAGTGCGGCGAGTTCCACGCGGATGGGCAGGCGTCCCTGCAGCTCAGGCAGAAGATCGGAAGGTTTTGCCGTGTGAAATGCTCCTGAGGCAATGAACAGGATATGGTCTGTCCGGACCTGACCGTGCTTGGTGGCAACGGATGAGCCTTCGATCAACGGTAGCAGGTCGCGCTGTACGCCTTCACGGCTGACATCGCCACCACCGCGATGCTCTGAGCGCGCGCAGATCTTGTCGATCTCATCCAGAAAGACGATGCCATTGTTCTCGACCGTGGCAATGGCTTCGCGCACGATCGTATCCTGGTCCAGAAGCTTGTCAGCTTCTTCGGCAACCAAGGGGTCATGGGCGGCGGCAACCGTAAGTTTGCGAGGGACGGCGCGTCCTGCGAACTTGCCAAACAGCTCGCCGAGATTGAGGACGCCGACCTGGGCTCCTGGCATGCCCGGGATTTCGAAGGTGGGCGCTGCGCCACCGTCACGCATCTCGAGTTCGACGTCCTTATCGTCCAACTCACCGGCGCGCAGGCGGCGACGAAAGGAATCGCGCGTGGACTGGCTGGCGTTGGTTCCGACCAAAGCATCGATGATGCGTTCTTCCGCAGCAGCTTCGGCGCGGGCTTCCACGTCCTTGCGCTTTTGTACACGCACCTGGGCAATTCCAACCTCGAGCAGATCACGCACGATCTGCTCGACATCGCGGCCCACGTAGCCAACTTCAGTGAACTTGGTTGCTTCGACCTTGAGAAACGGTGCCTGGGCGAGTTTGGCGAGCCGCCGCGAGATCTCGGTTTTCCCGACGCCCGTGGGGCCGATCATCAGAATGTTCTTGGGCAAAATCTCGTCGCGCAATTCGGCGGGCAGTTGCTGGCGGCGCCAGCGATTGCGCAAAGCGATGGCTACTGCACGCTTGGCGTCGGTTTGGCCGATGATATAGCGGTCGAGCTCGGAAACGATTTCGCGTGGGGTGAAGACGGCGTTCATGTGGTGGGAATGCTTTCTAGAACGATGTTGGCATTCGTATAGATGCAGATGTCGGCGGCAATCGTCATCGCCCGGCGCACGATGTCTTCGGCGCTGAGCTCGGAATCCATCAGGGCGCGCGCGGCAGCCAGGGCGTAGGGCCCTCCCGAACCAATACCGATGATGCCATCTTCCGGTTCGACAACGTCTCCGGTACCCGAAAGGATCAACGAGGTTCGGGCATCGGCAACAGCAAGCATGGCCTCAAGCCGGCGCAGGTAGCGGTCCGTACGCCAATCCTTGGCCAACTCGACGCAGGCCCGGGCGAGGTTTCCGGGGTGCTGCTCAAGCTTGCTCTCCAGCCGTTCGAACAGGGCAAAGGCATCGGCAGTCGCCCCGGCAAAGCCGGTCAGCACCTCCCCTTTGCCCAGGCGCCGTACCTTGCGTGCATTGGCCTTCATCACCGTCTGGCCGAGAGTGACCTGGCCGTCACCTGCGACCACGACCTGGCCGGCTTTGCGCACGCTCAGAATTGTGGTTGAACGCCAGCGTCTGGATTCGTCTTGGGTCGGCATTTGTTCCGCTGCCTTGGGCTGCTATATGTCACGAAGGTTCTCACATAGGGCGGCCCCATGCGTACCGCAACCATCGAACGCAAGACGCGCGAGACCGAGATTTCGGTCTGGCTGGACCTGGATGGCTCGGGCGACGGCGACATCGATACCGGTATCGGCTTTCTGGATCATATGCTCGAGAGCTTTGCCCGTCATGCAATGATCGATCTCAAGGTCCGCGCCAGTGGCGACCTGCATGTCGATTTTCATCATACGACTGAAGATACCGGGATCGTGATCGGTAAGGCGGTCGCCCGCGCTCTGGGCGATTTTGCAGGGATCACCCGGTTTGGCGCCGCCCTTATTCCGATGGACGAAACCCTGACCCGGGCCGTGCTTGACGCCTCCGGGCGGCCCTATCTGGTCTGGAAGGTCACTGTGCCCTCTCCGCGTCTGGGAGAGATGGACAGCGAACTGTTCAAGGAATGGTTTCAGGCCTTCGCCCAGAACGCGGGGTTGTGCCTGCATGTCGAGAACCTTTATGGCGTCAACAGCCACCACATTGTGGAAAGCTGTTTCAAGGCGGTGGCGAGGGCTCTGCGTCAGGCGGTGAGCCCCGATGAGCGTCTGGATGGGGCAGTGGCGTCCACGAAAGGAATTCTGGAGGGCGACGACAGTTTGTGACTCGGTGTCACGAATAATGACGCCTCCGTCATTTTTCTTGACTTGTACCCTCGCCACAGTATGTTGACGGAGCTGTCATTTTCCGCGCCAATTTCCCTGACCGGAGGCCCCATGTCACAGATCACCAAGGATGCCGCTTACGACGCCGTCGATCCCAAGGATTTTCCGGCAATGATGGATGTCGAGCGGTATGGTCGCCGCTCGACCGCCTTCGACAAGATCATCTCGGCAACCCATGACCACTTCTGGGATCCGCTTGACAAGAAATACATCGACTTCTCCGAACCCTTCGATCAGAGCCAGCGTACGCTCTTTCCGGAGGAATTCTTTCCGATCTTCGCCACCAAGCTCGGCGACACCATGGGCGCTGAAAAGCGCCTTCTCTTCGCGCGTGAGTCCAGTCGCTGGCAGATCTCGGCGATTCTGCATGGCGAGCAGGGTGCGCTCGCGCTGTCGGCCTCGCTCTGCCACATTCTGAAAGATCCGGGCGCACAGGAATATGCCGCCAACCAGACGCGCGAAGAGGCGCGCCATGTCACGGCGTTTTCTGCCTACGTAAAATCGCGCTGGGGCACTCCACTTCCCTGCGGCGAAACCCTTCAGAATCTGCTCACCGAAATGGTGCTGGCACCGGAAGTCTATAAGAAGATCGTCGGCATGCAGATGCTGGTCGAAGGTCTTGCGATGGGCGCCTTCGCGACGCTCTATCAGAAAGCGCATGACCCGCTGCTGCGCAAGCTGTGCCAGCTGGTC
>JAGWRJ010000300.1 GCA_028869725.1 Alphaproteobacteria bacterium
GATTCGCGCGCGGCATAGTGTTCTTTCCTTAGAACGTCGTTATGAGCGTGAAAATAGTGCGTTTCAGCCGTTATTCGGGCGTCATCCTTGCATATTTTTCTGATTCATCAGATAGTTATGCCGGCCCGACCCCGACCATCCGCCCCACGAGATACCCGACAAACGGTATTACCCCGATTAAGGCTATGAGGGTCAGCTTCTGTTTCATGGTGCCCCCTCCCGTTCGGCCGCCCAACGCCGCAGTTCAGCCGCGGCACACGCCGAGCGAAGCGAGGCGTGTGACGTCGGCTGGAACTGTTTGTTAGATTCCGCGTTCACGAACCTGCCCCTGTTTCACTAACTCCTCCAATACTTCGTCGCAGGCGGCGATGAGTGAGGGGAATTTATCAAGCCCGAGGTACGTGCACTCATGAGCCAAGAGGTTTCTGTAATCGACCGCGTGACAGAAAAGGCGCCAAGTGTCTTCGCCGAGGTGCGTACTTGGGTCTGTAATGCCTTTCGTTTTCAGGCAGTCGGCGACCAAGGTCTTCGGTGAGCGATCTTTGTATGAGCTGTAGAGACGCGCAAGATCCGCCTTATTGCGTGCTCTAACGTGCATGGCCAGAGATCGCGCCAGTGCTTCGACAGCTGACACCGCGGTGACTAGGCGGTTGGGGCCGAAATGGTGATCGCGCAGGCGCTGGCGAATGATCGACAGCCGCTGACGCGGTGTCAGCGTGGGATAGGTGGCACGCAATTCCAGAAGGTTTGCCACGTAGTCGATGTCGGCAGCGGCCTTGGCCATCGCGGAATCTAACGCTTGAGGTAACCGGCGCAAAGACCGCGTAGCGGGATTTGCGTCCGGTTGACCGAGATGTTAGGGCGCATTGTCGCACCACGCGAGCATATCCGCAGATGCGCTCTCGAAAGCATCGAAGTAAGCCCAAAGCCGTTTTGCATTGTATGCAAGCATAAAGTGTCCCGGCTCCAAGAACCTCGACATATCGTATTCGCTCTTGTAGATATTCATTAGTGTACGACGGCTGGCGGCACTGTAGTGGGAAAGATAGTTCCGGATGGCATAAACCTCATCAATCCTCTTGGCGCTAGCTGACTTGACCGCCAGGAAGGGGTTGCATTGCACATCTAGTATTCTCTTGGAGAATCCCTTTAGGTCGCCAAAGCTTTTGAAGTCTTTATACGACGCACCAATAATAAGCGCATGACATAGCTGCCAAGAAGGATTGGCTGGAATCGTGACAGCGAAGTGAGTTGAAAGCTTGGCGTGATATCTGTTTACGCAGTCAACCAGATGCTGGTCTAGGAACTTTTCCCAATATGCGCAAAGTCTGAGAAGTACAGATTCGGCAATGTCGCGCTTCTCTTCGGGCGAGCCAATCACGCGTTGGGCGTGAATCACCTTGTTCAGGAATGCGCGGTATCTCTTGAAGGCGGCGTCCAATGGTTCATGGTTCTTCTTTAGGTCAGACTTGCGCATTTCACCCCCCTGCGCCCTAACGTTAAAGCTCAGCCGCTGCCCGACCGCGTAGCAGTCGGGCGGTCGGCTGGAGCGCGGAGTTGGGCGTCCTCAAGCAGGCGACACCGATGTAGAAGCCGCTTCATTAGAAGCCTTCCACTTCCGTCCAGTCTGAGACCATAAGTAGATTCCTAGGACAGTGCCGATTGGAAAGCCGAACAACCACAGCGTGCCAATGATTCGAGAAAGAACCTTTCCGTAACGCTTTCCATCTCGCGCACCCTTTGCGGCATACCAGTGCGCTACTCCAATGGGCAGCAACCCGATTCCGACAAAGCCCACACCGGCGTCCTCGCCACCCTGCAACAGTGCCGGAATACCAGCCAACAGCATGATGATTGCGAATGCGCCAAAAGCGATGTAGAAGATCCGATGGACACGATAAAGGCCGGAGTTAAGTGGTGTTGCAGAGGTCATGCGATTCTTCTCCCAAGACGCGCAGCACTAGAGATCATATAGGACGCCCAACTTAAATTCGACCGCCTAAGTGCGGGCTGCAAATACTGCATTTGGGCGGTAATAAAACTTGACTCAAATAAAATCATAGCACTTTCCAAGTTCCAGCCGACCACGCATCACACAAGAGTGTCTCACCGCCACTTCACCGAACAGCCGATACTCGGAATCTGTTCCTTCGGCCCTTGCCCAGCCTTGATGATCTGTTTCATGGCATCGAATAATTCCCGCTTCGCGTCCGAGCGCGGTGGCGAGGTGCGGCCCTCGTCCAGTCGGCCGCGGTATTGCAGTTCAAGTTTAACGTTATAGCCGAAGAAATCCGGTGTGCATACCGCACCATAGGCGTGTGCGGTTTCCTGGGTTTCGTCGTAAAGATAGGGAAACGGAAATTTGTGCGCCTGCGCGAAGCGCTGCATGTTTTCGAAGGAATCCTCGGGATAAGTCTCCACGTCGTTGGGCATGACAGCCACGGCTTGCATGCCGAGCGGCGCGAGTTCGTTGCACACCGCCACGATGCGGTCAATGCAAGCCTTCACGTAGGGACAATGGTTGCAGATGAACATGACGAGCGTGGCGCGTGCGCCGCGGCAGTCGGCCAGGGTTCGCCAACGGCCGTCCGTAGCCAGCAGCCGGAAATCCGGTGCCGGTTTTCCGAATTCACATACCGGGGTTTCTTGCGCCACCACCTTGCCAAGCTTAGCGCGATGCCTTCCTTAAGGATAATACGCACCGGTGCGTAACGCCGCCTCAGCCGGGCAACGCTGACCAGCTTGCCTGGATAAAGTCGAAAAAACCGCGCTGAAACAGTAAACTATCCGCGTTCCACACTGACCGGACTCAGAGGACCCGCCCATGTCGCGCAATTACCTGTTCACTTCGGAATCGGTCTCGGAGGGCCACCCGGACAAGGTGGCGGACCAGATTTCCGATGCGGTGCTGGATGCTATGCTTGCCCAGGACAAACGCTCGCGCGTGGCCTGCGAAACGCTGGTGAAAACCGGCATGGTGATCGTGGCCGGCGAAGTCACCACCGACGCTTGGGTGGATCTCGAGCAACTGGTACGCAAGGTGGTCAAGGACATCGGCTACACCGCCGAGATGGGTTTCGACTGGGAAACCTGCGCGGTGCTGAACGCCATCGGCAAGCAGTCCGGCGACATCGCGCAGGGCGTGGACCGCAAGAGCCCCGAGGAACAGGGCGCCGGCGACCAGGGCCTGATGTTCGGTTACGCCACCAACGAAACCGACGTGCTCATGCCCGCGCCGATTACCTATGCGCACCGCTTGGTGAAGCGCCAGGCGGACGTGCGCCGCAGCGGCAAATTCCCGTGGCTGCGGCCCGACGCCAAAAGCCAGGTCACGTTCCGTTACGAGAACGGCAAGATCGCCGGTCTCGCGGCGGTGGTGCTGTCCACGCAGCATTCGCCGGATGTGGCCTACAAAACTCTGCAGGAAGCGGTGATGGAGGAAATCATCCGCCCGGTGCTGCCCAAGGAATGGCTCGGGCGCGACACCAAGATTCACATCAACCCGACCGGTCGCTTCGTCATCGGCGGACCGGTGGGCGATTGTGGTTTGACCGGCCGCAAGATCATCGTGGATACCTACGGCGGTATGGCGCGCCACGGCGGCGGCGCATTCTCCGGCAAGGATCCATCCAAAGTGGATCGCTCCGCGGCTTATGCCGCACGCTACGTCGCGAAGAACATCGTGGCAGCGGGCTTGGCCGAGCGCTGCGAAATTCAGGTGAGCTATGCCATCGGCGTGGCGGAGCCGACTTCCATCAGCGTAGATGCCTTCGGCACCGGCCGTTTGAGCGACGAGCAGTTGACCAAACTGGTGCGCGAGCATTTCGACTTGCGCCCTTACGGCCTCATCAAGATGCTGGACCTGATCCGGCCCATTTACCGCAAGACCGCGGCTTACGGTCATTTCGGCCGCGAAGAGCCGGAATTCACGTGGGAGA
>JAGWRJ010000026.1 GCA_028869725.1 Alphaproteobacteria bacterium
CACAGGGCGCCGTAACGACGGCACAGCGTGCAGTTGCAAGCCGTAATCGCGCCGGGGTCGCCTTCGAAGGTCCAATGCGCGGCACCGCAATGACATGTTCCCGTCAGCATCCTGGTCTCCATCTCACGCTCTTCTGCTCTGTTTGAAACACCGGAACCGTTCGCATGAATACGCCTTACGGGTCCAGGTAACGTCCGACCACGTGTCCTCCCCGCAGGACCGTGAACGCCCCCGCTCTGCCAACCTGTGCCCGATCAACGATCTGATGGGGCATGAGTACGTCCAGCCGTGGACTACGTCACGCCGAAAGCAACCGCTTGCAACCGGATACGCAACAAACTTCCAGCTAGGCAACGCGCGTGATGGAAGCCCGCGTGAAGATGTCGTCGCTTTTCCTACGGGGCGCTGCTCCCAACCCACATATGACCATGGGCCATGACCACGGCTTCCTCTCCCAAATGTAACTTGCAGCGTCACGACGGCCGTCGTAATCGTACATTACGACAAAGGTCGTATATGAAATGCCCCAGAAGCAGCAATTCCGCCTGCCCTCCGATGATCTCGAATACGCGGTGCTTGCCGAGCTCTGGCGCCTCGGCGCTGCCTCTGTGCGCGAACTCCATGAGAGGCTTGGGGTACCAGGAGGTCTTGTCTACACCACGACCGCAAAGGTGGTCGACCGGCTGCGTGACAAGGGCCTGATCCAGCGCGAGCGCAAGGGCAACGCCTTTCAATATCGACCGCGCATCGCCAGAGACACGGTCGAGCGGGCCCGTGCGCACAATCTGGTCTCGCGCCTTCTGGGCGCGACACCGCACACAGCAGTCGCAGCGCTCGTCGATGCCGTCGATTCCGTCGATCCGGATCTGCTCGACGAGCTCGAGAGGGCAGTCCGCGCACGCAGGAGAGCCCGACATGGAACGTGAATGGCTTCTGTGTGTGCTGGTCATCATGCTTGGCGGATTAGCGTTACAGTTGATCTCATGGCTGCCCACACCTCGTGCCCATCGCGCGCGCGGCGAGGCATTCGAACGCAATGCCTGGCTCAGCCTCTGGTGGCCCATCGTGCCCGCCTTGCTTGTTGCGGCATGGCTCGCCGGCTGGGCCGCAACCCAGCTTGATCCGGTCCGCGACCGTTTGGGTATCTGGACGCTCTATGTCTTATGGGCCCCATTCGCGTTTATCTTCGCCCGAGCCCTGGCTCGGGCGCTCTGGGCGCTTCTGCGTCCGGTGCCTGAAAGCGGGGTGTCGACCATCGGTCTTCTCCACCCGCGGACCCTGTTTTCGCCATTTCTTGCCAGACAACTTGACAATACCGCGATCCTTGCCGGCTGCGCCGTTTACCATGCAAGGCCACTCCCCAAGGCTCCCAACCTGGCTTCAGTTCCATCCCTTTCGGTGCCGGTGGCACGATTGCGAGTGTCCTGGCTCAAGCCCCAAACCTTCCATCCAGCGATGGGACTTAGCGAAACCAACGTGATTACCCTTGCCGTGGCCGACAATCCCGCGCTCAAGGCAGCACGTCTGGCAGCCGGGGTAGCACGCGCGCAACTCCTCGTCGCTGGTCTGCTCCCGGATCCGCAGATCGGAGGAGGATTGTCGAAGTCTTCCCTGCTGACGGGCTATAACGTCAGTGTTGCAGAAGATATCGCTGCACTTGTTACCCGTGGTGCAGCCAAACGCGCCGCGGGTGATCATCTCAGGCAGGTGCACCTCAACATCCTATGGCAGGAATGGCAGGTCGCCGA
>JAGWRJ010000301.1 GCA_028869725.1 Alphaproteobacteria bacterium
ACGGTCAGGGTGGATGCGCTGCCGAAGCCGCCTCGAACACCGGACGTGGTTGTAGCTCCGGGCACTACCACCAGGAGGTTTGTTCCCAGGCTCTCGATCTGCTTGCGTACAGCTTCGTTGGCGCCCTGCCCCACAGCGACCATGGCAATCAACGCAGCAACGCCGATGAATACTCCCAGCGTCGTCAGGGCAGAGCGCATTTTGTTGCGAATAATAGCCTGCATGGCGGCCGTCAGAATCATCCGCCCAAAGGCGACCGAGCCAGCTGTGGCTGGCAGCTCCGGCCCTTTTGCGGGTATGGTCAGACTCGAACCGGCAACGCCTGCGATCGATTCGCTCTGAGCCGGATTTGAGGCGGTCTGCTTGCGCTCGTCGGAGACAATTAACCCATCTCTCATGGTTACGACGCGGTGCGCATAGGAGGCTATATCCGGCTCGTGTGTGACTAGAATGATGGTAAGGTTGCGCTCGCGATTGAGATTTACGAGCACATCCATGATTTCGTGTGCCGTTCGCGTATCCAGATTTCCGGTGGGCTCATCGGCAAGCAGCACGGCTGGCGTATTGATGAGCGCGCGCGCAATCGCCACGCGTTGTTGCTGCCCACCGGACAGCTGCCCCGGCGTGTTCTTCTGACGCTCCTCGAGCCCCAGCAGCTTCAGCGAAGCCTGCGCCCGCGCAGCACGTTCTGCGCCTGAGGACTGGGCTGCCGCGTAGATCAGCGGGAGTTCAACGTTTTCGATCGCAGTGGTTCGCGGCAGGAGATTGAAGCTCTGGAAGACGAAACCCAGGCGTTCGCTGCGCAAGACGGCGAGTGCTGGCTCGTCAAGGTGCGATACGTTGACACCCTCGAACAGATATTGCCCACCTGTTGGACGGTCGAGACATCCCAGAATTGCCATCAAGGTGGATTTTCCGGATCCTGACGCTCCCATGATGGCCACGAAGTCACCGCGCTCCACGGTCAGGTCCACCCCACGCAGGGCGTTAACCTCGATGTCGCCCGATCGATAGGTACGACTGAGGCTGTGAGTAACAATCACTGAATCTGAGAGAGCATTCATCTTGGGAACCGCAACGTCGATCTGGCAGTTCCGGAGGCTTGATCGACGGCCTCCTGCTCAAAGGTTATCACCCGATCACCAGGCCTGATGTCTCCGGAAACCACTTCGGTGTAAACATCATTGTCGAGGCCGATCTTCACGGAGATCGGACGGGGCTTGCCATTACTCAGGACCCAAAGCTTGGTGGGTGTGCGCGCAGACTCATTCTCCTGCGGCATGCCTGCCGGCGTGTAGCGCAGGGCTTGATTTGGCACACGCAGGACATTGTCGCGCTCCGCCGTAATGATACGAACCGTAGCGGTCATGCCTGGCTTGAGCAGCATCTTCTGGTTGTCAACATTGACGACCACGTCATAGGTCACCACGTTCTGTACCGTCTGCGGTGCCTGGCGCACCTGGGCGACGGTGCCGCGGAAGGTATGATTGGGGAAAGCTTCGACCGTGAACTCGGCACGGTCGCCCTTGCGGATATCGCCAATATCTCCTTCGCTTACATTGGTATCGACTTCCATATGATTCAGATCGGTTGCGATCAGAAAGAGTGTCGGAGTCTGAAAGCTTGCTGCCACGGTTTGACCAATCGTCACGTTGCGAGATACGACGATTCCATCCACTGGCGAGACTATATTCGTATAGCCAAGATTGACCTGGGCGGCGTGAAGCTC
>JAGWRJ010000302.1 GCA_028869725.1 Alphaproteobacteria bacterium
GCCCGCAAGGCGATGGCAGCATATGAAGACATGGCCGAACTGATCCGTCTGGGAGCCTACAAGCTCGGCACCAATGCCGAGGTCGATGCCGCCATCGAACTGCATCCAAAGCTTGAGGCTTTCCTGTCGCAATCCAAGGACGAGCATACGTCACTCGAGGCGGGATATGCAGGCCTTGGTTCGATTGTCGGCGAAGGGGTAATGGGAGAAAATCTATGAAACGCCGGGATACGCTGTTGCGTCTCAAGCGGTTTCGTGTCGACGAACTCAAGCGTCGCATGGGAACGCTCGATGCCATGATTGCGGATGTGGAACGAAAGATCCTCGATCTTGATGAGAGTGTGGCGCGCGAGCGCCAGCGCGCGGGCGAGTCCGAAATCGGGCGCGCTGCCTTTCCCTCCTTCCTGCAGTCGATCGACGGCCGACGCGACAATCTGAAGGCAACATTGAGCGAGCTCGAACGCGAACGTGCCGCAGCTCAGCTCGAACTGACTGCTGCCTTCCAGGATCTGAAGAGCCTGGAACTGGCGATGGAGCAGCAGATCAAGAAGGCGGCCGAAGCCGATGCACGCCGCGCGCAGGTCCAGCTCGACGAGCTGGCACTCGTGCGTCATCTGCGCCGACAGGCTCTGCGTTAAAGGCGTGCTTTCAAAAGGTTGTACAGCCGGCCCATCCGAGCGAAGCCGAAGGTGCCAAAGCCGCAGCTTGCTCGAGGTTCATCGCGCGCGCCCAGCAACCTCGCTTTGCTAGATGACATCGAATTTGATGCCTTGGGCGAGCGGCAGGGCATCGGAATAATTGATCGTGGCGGTCTGCCGTCTCATATAGGCTTTCCAGGCATCCGATCCGCTTTCACGGCCGCCGCCAGTTTCCTTCTCGCCACCGAAGGCGCCGCCGATTTCAGCGCCCGAGGGACCGATATTGACGTTGGCGATGCCACAGTCCGAACCGGTTGCCGAGAGGAAGGTTTCGGCTTCCTGGATGTCCATGGTGAAGATGCAGGATGACAGGCCCTGCGGTACGTCATTGTGCAGGGTAATGGCCTGGGCAAAATCTTTGTAGCGCATGACATAGAGGATGGGCGCAAAGGTTTCCTCACGCACGCAGGAGGTCTGGGCCGGCATTTCGACGATGGCAGGGCGCACATAGAACGCATGCGGATATTCGTTCTCGTTTTCGAATACGCGTTCACCACCCGTCACTCTGCCGCCGTCCGCGCGTGCACGCTCGAGCGCGCGCTGCATCGCCTCATAGGCGCGCGCATCGATCAGTGGTCCGACCAGCGTGCCAGTGTCGAGTGGATTGCCGATGGCAAGGTTTTCCCAGATGTTCTTCAGTCGTGGGATCAGTGTGTCATAGAGACTTTCGTGAACGATGAGCCGGCGCAGTGAGGTGCAGCGCTGGCCCGCAGTACCTACGGCGGCGAAGGTGATGGCCCGCTGCGCAAGCTCGAGCTTGGCGCTCGGGCAGACGATCATCGCGTTATTGCCACCCAGTTCAAGAATTGACTTGCCGAAGCGGGCGGCAACGACCGGGCCAAGTTCGCGGCCCATGCGGGTCGAGCCCGTAGCGCTGACAACGGCAATACGCTGGTCCTCGGCGAGCTTTTCGCCCGCGTCGCGTCCGCCCAGTATCACCTGTGACAGCTCAGCCGGGGCATCAGCGAAGCGGTGGCAGGCGCGCTGCAGGAGGTTCTGGACCGCAAGAGCGCAGAGCGGGGTCTTCTCGCTGGGTTTCCAGATCACCGGATCGCCGCAGACCAGCGCGAGCGCGGCGTTCCAGGCCCACACCGCCACCGGAAAGTTGAAGGCGCTGATGACGGCGACGGGTCCAGCCGGATGCCAGCTTTCCATCATCCGGTGGCCGGCACGTTCGGACGCAATGGTCAGGCCATGGAGCTGACGTGACTGACCGACGGCAAAATCGCAGATGTCGATCATCTCCTGCACTTCACCGAGGCCTTCCTGAAGGATCTTGCCGCATTCGATGGTCACGAGCCGGCCCAGCATCTCCTTATGCTGGCGGAGTTCCTCGCCGAAGAGGCGCACGAGTTCGCCGCGGCGAGGTGCAGGTACGCGCTTCCAGCGGTCGAAGGCCCGCGCCGCGCCTGCGATTTTGGCTTCGATCTCGGCGGGGCTGTCAAAGCCCACGCGACCGATGACCGCGCCATCGATCGGCGAATGTACAGCGTGTTCACCGCTTGGCCGGATCGCAAAATGCGCCAGGATGTCGGAAACGTGCATGGGTGGGCTCCTTTGCTGCGTGGCGTCGGTGCGCCGTCTTTAGGCGCGCGCTTTTGCGCCCTGTCTTAGTTTTGCAATCGTCGTGGTGGGTGAGATCGCGTCCTGATCGATCCTGATATGAAGCAGTGCCGGCCTGCCGGAGGCTCTGGCCTCAACAAAGGCACGCTTGAAGTCGGCGAGACTGTCAACGCGAAAGCCGAGGGCGCCGTAGCTTTCGGCCAGCTGGACAAAATCGGGATTGCGCAGATCGGTTGCGACAACACGGCCCGGATAGTGGCGCTCCTGGTGCATGCGGATGGTGCCGTAGGTGCCATTGTCGAAGACAAGAACAAGGATGGCTGCATCATACTGCACGGCCGTAGCAAGTTCCTGACCGTTCATCAGGAAATCGCCGTCACCGGCTACACAGACCACAAGCCGTTCGGGACAGACGAGCTTGGCGGCAACGGCTGCGGGCAGGCCATATCCCATGGCGCCAGAGGTCGGACCGAGCAGGCTTGGATAGTGGCGATAGAGATAGAAGCGGTGGAGCCATGCGGCAAAATTGCCGGCTCCATTGGTAAGAATGGCGTCTGCGGGAAGCGTCTCATTGAGCCAGGTATAGATCGCTGAGGGATTGATCGGACCGGGCGCGGCAACTGGTTTTACGAACGCCTCATAATCGCTGCGCGCGGCGCGCCGCCACGCCCGCCAGCTCAGGCTTTGCGGCGCCTCACAGCGACGCAGCAGATTGAGGAACGGCGCGGTGTTGGCGACGATGGCAAGATCCGGCTGATAGACATGCGCAAGTTCGTCTGCCGAAGGGTGGACGTGGACAAGGGTCTGTTCGGGATCGGGCACACGCAGACGGGTGTAGCCATCGGTGGTCATCTCGCCCAGCCGTGCGCCGATGACGAGAAGAAAATCGCTCTCCTTGATCCGGGCGACGAGTTTGGGGTCGGCGCCGATGCCGACGTCGCCGCAATACTGGGCATCAGTATTGTCGAAGCGGTCCTTGGCGCGGAACGAGGTGCAGACCGGCAGATCATGACGGCGGACAAAATCCGTCACATCGCATATCGCCTCTGGCGTCCATCCCGGCCCGCCGAGCAGCACGAGGGGGCGCTCAGCCTTCAGCAGCAGCGTGTGTATTGCCTCGATCTGGGCGCGGTCCGCGACAGCGTCAGTGCGCTGATAGGGGCGCGCGTCCTTCGCCGTGCAGGGGCCAAAGAGCACGTCCTCAGGCAGGGACAGGACCACCGGGCCGGGCCTGCCGCTGGTGGCGAGATGGAAGGCGCGCGCCAGATATTCGGGGATGCGATTGGCATCACGGATTTCGGCGGCCCATTTGGCCAGCGGCGTGAACATGGCCCTGAAATCGACTTCCTGAAACGCCTCACGGTCGAGCATGGTCTGCTCGGCCTGGCCGATGAGGAGGATCATCGGCGTCGAATCCTGGAACGCGGTATGGACGCCGATGGCGGCATTGGTCGCGCCAGGGCCGCGGGTGACAAAGCAGAGTCCAGGTTTGCCGGTCAGCTTGCCATAGGCTTCGGCCATATTGGCGGCGCCGCCTTCCTGACGGCAGGTTATGAGGCGGATCTGGTCCTGCACATCATAAAGGGCATCGAGTGCGGCCAGATAGGATTCTCCCGGCACGCAGAACATGTGGCTAGCCCCATGCTGCACCAGGGCTGCAATCAGCGCCTCGGCGCCGGTTCGATTGGTATCCATGACCTGTCCTTGCCCTTGTCGGACCCTCTGGCATCACATCTGCCGGGCGTTGCCGCCGCAAGGCCCGAAAGCGGCCATGCGCAGGAGCTTATAGGCCCGGCGGGCACCGTGCGGTATGGCGGGATCGGGACAGAGCCCCTTGCGGCACCGGGGCTGTGGTCCTCGTCCTTTTGTTCCTGCCGCGCAGTACCTCACCTCAACGCTGCCTGCACCGCGTCTGTCGCCTTACGCGTAATGGCGACCAAAGCGGTTGGCCAGAAAGTCCTTCAGATGCGTCTCTTCCTGACGCACAAAGCCC
>JAGWRJ010000303.1 GCA_028869725.1 Alphaproteobacteria bacterium
CATCAGCAGGTGCAGGAGGTGCTGGCCTGCGAGTATGGCGGGATCAACGAATCCTTTGCCGAGCTCTATGCCCGCACCGGCAACGGCCGGTGGCTGCATATGGCCGAGACGATTTACGACGACAAGGTTCTGGATCCTCTTGCGCAGCGTAAAGACGATCTTGCCTACAGGCACTCCAATACTAACATTCCCAAGCTGGTCGGCCTCGCTCGACTGTATGAGGTCAGCGGCGGAGCCAAATATGGGGTTGCATCTGCGTACTTCTGGAAGGACGTGGTCGAGCGCTACACATATGTCATCGGCGGGAATGGCGATCGCGAATATTTCCAGGCGCCGATGACGATTTCGACGCACATCACAGACCAGACCTGCGAGACCTGCTCAAGCTACAACATGCTCAAGCTCACGCGGCATCTCTATGCGCGCGCGCCGCATGCATCCTTCTTCGACTATTTCGAGCGCACCCACCTCAACCACATTCTGGCGCAGCAGAACCCGCAGAGCGGCATGTTTGCGTACATGACGCCGTTGATGTCGGGTTCGCACCGACACTATTCCACACCATTTAACGATTTCTGGTGCTGCGTCGGAACGGGTATGGAAAGTCACGCCAAGCATGGCGAATCGATCTATTGGCGCCACGCCAACAACCTCTACATAAATCTTTACATACCCTCGACGCTCGAGTGGATGGCCCAGCAGACCCGCATTGCGATGACCACGGGCTATCCGTTTGGCGAGGCTGTAGAGATCAGGTTTATGGAGTGCCGGGCCGCGACCGCACTGACGCTGTGGCTGCGCGTGCCGGGGTGGTGTCAGGGTCCCAGGCTCGAGATCAACGGCAAACTGCAGTCTCTTCAGGTCGAACACGGCTATATTCGCCTGACGCGCGTCTGGCAGGCTGATGATGTGATTGTCCTTACGCTGCCGCGCAGCCTGCGCCTCGAGCCGACGCCGGACGATCCGGATACGCTTGCGATGCTGCTGGGCCCGCTTGTGCTGTCCGCCGATCTTGGCCCGTCCACGCAACCCTGGCATGGAGCGGCGCCGGCATTTGTGGGCGAGGACGTCCTCGCCCGCGTGACCGCGCAGGGCGATGGCACCTTCCGTGCTGACGTGGCGACGCAGACTGAAGCGCTCGTGCTCAGCCCCTTCACGTTCCAGCACGAGCGCAGAAATGCTGTCTATTTTCGCCGTTTCAGCCAGGCGGGGTGGCACAAGGAGCGGGAAGAGCGAGCCGCCGAACGGCTACGGCAGGCCGCACTCGACGCGCGCTCGAGTGACATCGTTGACCTCGGCAATGCAGCTTCGGAGCATGCCCATGAACTGTCCTCCCATCGCTCCTATGCAGTGGTCTATCGTGGTCGCACAGGTCGTGATGCCCGAGCCGGGGGTTTCATGCAGTTCATGCTTAAAACTGCGGAAGGCCCACTTGTCCTCGAACTGACATATTGGGGTGAAGAACGCGACCGCCACTTCAGGATCCTGGTCGACGGGCATCAGATCGCCGTGCAGCGACTGACTGGGGCCCATCCAGGAAAATTCTTTACCTGTGACTATCCCGTTGACCCGCACCTGACGGCCGGTCGCGCCAGCGTCACCGTTCGCATCGAACCTTTTGCCAAGAGACGTGCCGGGCCTGTGTTCGGGGCCCGTCTCTTAAGGTTGCAAAAGGCAGGCTGAGGTCTCAGCCGAAGGGGCGGTCAATTGACGGGGACGGTTCAGTAAACCAGGCAGCTCCGGTTTCGGTGACATGGAAGTGGTCTTCGAGCCGGATGCCGAAGGCGTCCGGAACCACGATCATCGGCTCGTTGGAAAAGCACATGCCGGGGGCAAGTGGCGTAGTATCCCCGCGTACCAGGAATGGCGCCTCATGGATCGAAAGACCGATGCCGTGGCCGGTGCGATGAGGAAGGCCAGGCAACCGGTAGTCTGGTCCGAGTCCCGCCTTGGTTAGAACCGCCCGGGCTGTCGCATCGATCACCGCGCAGGGAACGCCGGGCCGCACAGCCTCAAACGCCGCAGCCTGGGCGTCATGTTCGATCTGCCAGATCTCGCGCTGCCGGGCTGACGGTGTCCCGAAGACATAGGTGCGGGTAATGTCCGAAGTGTATCCACGCACCAGACAGCCTGTGTCGATCAGAACGACATCGTCTTCGGCGAGGCGCATCTCACCTGGAAGACCGTGCGGATAGGCGGATGCCCGCCCGAAGAGCACACTGCAGAAGCTATTGCCATCTGCACCCAGGGCGCGATGAGCGGCCTCGATGAAGCGGCGCACTTCGGTGGTGGTGATGCCGGTGCGCAGAATGCGCGCCGTGCGCCGCTGGACCTCCAGGGTCATGGATTTGGCCTGCTGCATCAGCGCCAGCTCTGCGTCTGATTTGATGCTGCGGCAGCCATCGACTACCGCGCGCGCATTGACGGCATCGATCGAAGGCGCGACTTCAGCAAGACGGCTGACAATCTCAAAGGAAAGAGCTGGGTCGAGGCCCAGACGGCGAACAGAGGTTCCCTTCAAACAGTCGGCGACGAGACTGTAGGGGCTTTCATCCTCTTCCCAGGTGCGTATGGCAGCGTCGATGGCAAGGCTTGCCCGTAGCGAGCCAAGCTCAAAGGTCGG
>JAGWRJ010000304.1 GCA_028869725.1 Alphaproteobacteria bacterium
AACTGGCCGGGTTTTTGTTGCTACGGGGCAGTGCTCCAGGCGCAGGCCCGCCATTGGCCAGAATGGTCTGTATGGCCGAAAGCTGGATATGTTTTGATGTGCCGGAACACCAGCCGTTGTTTTGCATCTTTGTGCGGAAGCGTGGTGCGCCGGGAGGGACTCGAAGAATAATCGGCGCGGCCAGATGAGACAAAAACATAGTCAAATCAAAAGGATGATAAGAGCCTTCTTTAAGGCCCATGTATCACCGCCATGGACACCAAAGCAAGCATGGAGTGGGCATAGCGTGGCCGCCAAGCTGTAGAAGTAGACGCAAATGAAGGTTGGATTGACCTGCTGATGGGCGTGGGGGCGGCGGGGAGAGCCGGAAGCGGCACTTGAAGGGAACGCCGCTGGTGGAGCTGAAAGAGGCCATAGAGAAGGTGACGTGGCCTGAGGTGGACTTGTCGGGGTTGCAGCACAACTTCGGTGGCTAAACGGAAGGAAACGGCTTGGCGTTGCCGCCAACTGCGGTAGCTAGAAGTGGGTCTTTGTTAAGACTGAGAGTGCGTCGTAAAAAACTACATACCAAGCAATAAAGCCTGCCATCCCGATAACTAAAGTAATCTTGATCTGATGTTTTTCTTCAAGACGAAATATTGTTCTAAGTTCAAAGCTAATCGGAACCCATATCGCCTCCGCAAGACGTAGGGATGTGTAGTAACCAAGGATCAGTACAGCCGCGACAGAGAGGCTGTTTAGGACTACTTGATGGGTGTGCAGCGCGAAATAGCGGAACCCGCCGACGATGATTGTTTTTTCCAGTATCTCGAGGAGAAGCTCCATCCGCGTGATGTTTTGTTGAAGAATCTCGTGTTTTTTTAGCTTGTCTTCCAACTTATCTCTTGCGGTTGAAGATAGGGGTTTTTCTTCATGCATTAGCCTCTCCTAACTTATGATGTCGCAATAAAATTTTCAGTTTAAGAAAAATAACAATAAGAACAAATGGCGATTCCTTGAATTGCTTCTGAAACACCCCCACCCCATACCGCATGACCGCACGTTTTTCTTCTCGTCAGCTTTGCGCGATCAATCGGCGCTCTAAGTGTTTGACGAATAAAAGCAGTGTGCATGTCGTGCGCCACATAGCTGATTGCCGGTGAGACAACAGACAACGATGCGATGTCGCCATGGTCAGCGATAAGTCCAACACTATGCGTTCCCATGCTAGGCAGTTTTGGAATCCCACCGATTCCTAATCGACTCGGGTAATGCCGATTCTGCCATGTCACATTTCAGACAACGAACGGTGACTCAGTTGTGAGGCGTTATGGCGGACGGGAATTTCATTTCATATTTGCGTGTCTCTACCGCACGGCAGGGGCAAAGTGGTTTGGGCTTAGAGGCGCAACGTCGCGCCATCGCCCAGTATCTCAATGGTGGCGCTTGGACGCTGCTGGAAGAATTCGTGGAGGTAGAGAGCGGCAAGAATAGCGCACGGCCCAAACTGGCGGCGGCGTTTGAGGCTTGCCGTCTAACCGGGGCGAAGCTGCTGATTGCCAAGCTGGACAGGCTCAGCCGTGACGCTGGGTTTCTCCTGGGTCTGGATAAGGCAGGGGTGGAGTTCGTAGCCGTAGATATGCCGCACGCGAACCGCCTGACCATCGGCATCATGGCGGTGGTGGCGGATGAGGAACGGCGGATGATCTCAGCCCGCACCAAGGCAGCGCTAGCGGCGGCGAAGGAACGCGGCACGGTGCTGGGCGGTTTCCGTGGTGGTGCGAAGGTGGACCACGCCCAGGGAACGGCGGCGCTGGTACGCAAGGCGGATGAATTCGCGGCCAGGGTAGGGCCAATGATTGAGGCCATGCGGTCTAGCGGTCTCAGCTTCGCCGCCATCGCTGAGCAGCTTAATGCCCGGCAGATACGGACGGCACGAGGTGGGACATGGGCAGGAATGAGCGTGAAGCGCGTTCTTGACCGGCAGACCAATGGCGGCGAGGCCGCAGCATGAAGCGCTTTCTCAAGCTGACCTTGGGCGTTGTGTTCCTAGTCTTTGCCTTGGTCGTCGTTATCGCAGCGTCCCGGTCAGCCAAGCGCAGGCATTAGGTTGCCTTACGGTGGCGGCGCGGGGCGGCATGCGTGGATAACGGAGCAATAACCCTACCAATTGACTAGGAATTAAGCTGGATTTATTGGTCATATATACTGACTCTATTAAAGAAAAACACTATGGAAAACACTGGCATTGGCGTTGCGTTCTCTCCCGCTGACCTAGCCGCTGTCATTACGTGGTCCAAAGATGCCGCGCAGTGGGGCTGTGCGTTGTCACGGGTGAAGGTCTAAGCGCCATCCACCGCTGACATGCCGTTTCCCGGCATTCTGGAAGGGTGCCAGCAGGTTTTCGGCATGGGCGCGGTGGATATGCGGACGGTAGGTAAAACTCTACGGACTAGTACGCTTTTGGACTTGACGATTTTTTAGATTCCGCTATTGTCATGGCGTCGGGAAAGTGTGCCATGAATATCATCGAAGTCTTTCAGTCATTCCAAACGCAAGAGCAAGCGATTGAGTATCTGGAAAAGGTTCGTTGGGGCGGCCATCCTCATTGCCCGTATTGCGGGAGCGTGGCTGTTGGTCGTCACGCCAGCGGGGACCGCGATATGCCGCGCTGGCAATGCCGTGACTGTTCACGGGCCTTTGCCGTTACGGTGGGGACTTTGTTCCACGGCACTCATTTGCCGCTCCGCACGTGGTTTTTGGTCTTGGCGCTCATGCTGAACGCCAAAAAATCGGCGAGCGCCTATCAAATTTCCCGCGATCTCGGGCTGCGCCGCCCTACGGTTTGGAGCATGATGCACCGGATTCGCGCCGCAATGGCTGCTGATCCTGAACAAGACAAGTTGCTTCACGGCATCGTAGAGGCCGATGAGACGTACATCGGCGGCAAGCCGCGCAAGGGTAATAACCGTGATGAAGATCAACCCGTAAAACGCGGGCGCGGGACGAAGAAAACGCCCGTCATCGGTGCTGTTGAGCGTAATGGCCGCGTGGTTGCCCGCGTTGCCGATCCTCGCGGCCTATCCATGCAGGGTATTGGCAAGTTTCTGTCTCGCTTTGTCGATCCTGCTGGCACACTACTGATTACCGATGAATTTAGTGGCTACAACAAGGTAAGCCAGACGATGCTCCATGCAGTTGTCAACCACTCGAAAACCTACGCCGTGGGCAGTGCTCATACCAACACGATTGAAAGCTTCTGGGCGCTTGTTAAGCGCGCGTGGCATGGCACGCATCACCACTACAGCAAAAAATACATGCCGCTCTACATCACAGAGGCGTCATATAAGTATAATCGCCGCAAGATGGACTGCGCGTTTGCCACCAGCATTCAGATGTTTGTCGGCGCATGAATAAGCTCTGGTATGGAGATAATCTCACGATCATGCAGAATATGAGAAAGTATTCTGTCGATCTGATTTACTTGGACCCTCCATTTAATTCAAAACAGAACTATAATCTTCTCTACAAAACGATGACGGGCAAGCCTGTCCCCGAACAAGTTGAAGCATTCTGTGATACGTGGGAAATGGATGCTCAGAAAGAAGCTATCGCACGCAGTATGCCTGTTCTCATGCGAGAGCACGGAGTCGACGACTATTATGTAGATTTTTGGCGCCTCTGGATGCAGGCTTTGCGTAACACGCAGCCGCATCTTTTGGCATATTTGATCTTCATGGTGCAGCGCCTTTTGCACATGAAGAGTCTGCTGCGCCCTACAGGGTCAATATACCTGCACTGCGATCCCACTGCCAGCCATTACATTAAGGTGATGATGGATGGAATCTTCGGGCATGAAAACTTCCGCAATGAAATTATTTGGAAGCGAACAAGCGCTCATAATTCGGCGAAGCGGTGGGGGCCAGTTCATGACGTGATTTTGTTCTACACTGCTTCTGATAAATATACATGGAACAAGGTGTATCAGGCTTATGATGAAGGCTATGTTGAGGCGTTTTATAAGCACAAAGACGATAAAGGCAGGCTTTACCAAGTAGGCGATTTAACTGGCGCTGGCATCAGAAACGGCGAATCCGGGGCGCCCTGGCGCGGCGTTGACCCAACTGCTAAAGGGCGCCATTGGGCGCCTCCTAGGAGATTTCCTGGAGGCGATATGGTGCCAAAACCTGTTCTCGAAGCTTTGGATTATTTGGACGAAATCGGGCGCATTTCTTGGCCAAAAAACAGTGGCGTTCCGCGATTCAAAAGATTCTTAGAGGATATGGAAGGCGTCCAAATTCAGGACATAATTGATGATATATCTCCTATTGCGGCTCACGGAAAAGAACGTCTTGGCTATCCCACACAAAAGCCTGTTGCGCTTTTAGACAGAATAATTAAGGCTTCGACCAACAAAGGTGACGTGGTTTTTGACCCGTTTTGCGGATGTGGAACCACCATTTACTCGTCGGTCAGAAATCAACGTCAATGGATTGGTTGTGATATTGCAATTCTTTCAATCAAACTAGTTAAAGAAGTGCTGACGGAAACGTATAGGCTTGTCGAAGGATCAGACTTTGATGTGGATGGCGTTCCGACAAGCGTGGAAGGCGCTCAAGAACTTTTCGACAAAGACCCCTCAACTTTCCAGAATTGGTTCGTGGAGCGTGTTGGAGGCTTCCCGATGCAGCGCAAAAGTGCTGATCGCGGAATCGACGGTAGGATTTACTTTGAGACTAAGGACGGCCTGCGTGAAATGATGCTTCAGGTTAAGGGCGGCAAGCATGTCCGTCCCACGGACGTAAGAGACCTCCGGGGCGTCTTAGAGCGTGAGGAAAATGCCATGATGGCCGGGTTCCTAAGCATAACACCACCCACGAAGGCGATGCTCTCAGAGGCCGCAGAGGCCGGTGTGTACGAATACAACGGCGTCAAATACCCACGCATCCAATTTTTGACTACAGAAGACGTGCTTGTCAGTAAGCGCGAATTTCACATGCCTACGCGCGTCAATACGAAGATCAGCACCGGGCAGCAGTCGCTTGCGCTCTAAATGGTTGATTTAGTCCAAAAGCGTACTAGTCTGAAACTCTATCTGCCGAATCGCCCGCACGGCTAAGTAAGGCAGTAAGGTGTAACCTCTAGGTCATGTAATACAGCCCAAGCGAATAGAGCGATTTAGAGAGTCGTACAGGCCCATTGTGCCATGGCGGCGGCCATCGTACCGCCAGCCATTTATACCCGGCTGAGCGAGTCTATATGCGGCGCAAAACGCCATGCGGAGTGATGACGTGGGTAAGACGAATAGTTGGCTTTGGGCTTGGGATGATCTGGAATTATCATCCCCTCTACGGCGCAGCACCATGGCAACGAAGTGCGCCTTTGTCGGGCATGGTGTCTCTGCGGAATGCCAACTCCATGGTCTGCATGGATGGCGTGAAGTCTACCTCTAGTCATCTGGGTGTTGGCTTCAAGCTAGCATGCAGTAGTCGGTCAGTTATCTTAGCGTATTGAGTATAGAGAGTAGGTACATGTTAGAAGACTATAGTCATGAGGTAGAGCCTACCGTTACCTCTCCGTCTATCTCAGGGGACACCGAAGGCGTAACTGGTCCCATTTCGAGTAGTTCACGCCTCCGGGATGCTGTGCCGTTGTCGATGCTGCACATTCCGGCCAGCTCTGAGGCCGAGGCATTGGTAGCCGCAGTTGTGGCCGTAGTGAGTGCCGGTGAGAAGCGAGCGCGCGCACGGGGACCGAAAGGTACTGAAAAGCTGATTGCTGCGGTGGCTGCCATTGTTGGTGGTGTTTTGGTGGAAGCGTTGCGGCGTGACCGGCTTGTCTTTCGGTCTCTCCAGAAGGCGGCCTTCGATGGTGAGCGCATTGGCTACCTTCAGGCTAAGCCAGTGTTTGGCGGTCTTGTGGCGGTAGGTCTGTTGCACCGCCATCAGGGCATCAGATTTCAAGAGACAGAGCATTTCGCGGAGACGCCTAGCTGGTCTGGCATGGCGGCGCGTTTTGAGGCTACGGAAGACCTTCTCCGGCTGGCCCGTGAGCACGGCATAGACAAGGATAATGTTGAATCCTGCTTCACTAAGGTGTTCCCGACCAAGCCGCCAAAGGTAAAGCATGCTGTGACGCTGCGGAGTGTGCCTGAACGGCACCCTGGTCAGAAGCGCGTGAATAGCGATGGCGAGTTGCTGCCGTTGGACATGGAAGACAACGCCACGCGGGAGATTGTCGCTGTGGTTGAGCAAGCAAATGCCGTCTTTGCCCGGCATCGCTTCGAGAACTGTACGCCGCCTGCACTGTACCGGGCGTTCCGAGAAGATTTCACGCTCGGTGGACGGTGGATCACGGCGGGAGCCGCTCCCATACAGCAGATGAGTGCGGATGACCGGCTAAAGATAACGATTGACGGGCAGCCAGTGGCCGAAATCGACGTGAAGGCATCCCAGCTTTCTATTCTCGCCGCCTTTGCTGGTATGCCGTGCCTTGGGGAGGCTGACCCTTATGACTTCTCTGACCAGCTATGGGCAAGGCTTCCTAACGCACGGGACATTGTAAAGGCAGTTGTTGTGGCGGCGTTGGGTGCCGGGCGGTTGCCGCAACGCTGGCCTAATAAAATGAAGGAGAAATACGGCGTCCCAGAGGAACTGCCGGTCCCCGTCATCACCCAGGCCCTTGCCGCGCGCTTTCCGTTCCTTGAGTGTCCTGGTGAAGTGCTGGGTGTAGCGCAAGAGCAAGTGGCGCTTCGCCTACAAAACCTTGAGGCTGCCGCGCTGACTGCCGCGCTCCATGCGCTATGGCGGAATGATATTCCCGGTGTTCCTGTCCATGATTCTATCTTGGTGCCTAACGACACGGTGGTCGTGACGATGGCCGAGAGCGAGCTATCGAGGGGCTATAAGGAGCGTTGCGGTGGCGCAGAGATACGGACCGTGGTCGAACGGTTGGCGAGGGAGGGATATTAGAAGTATTCTGGGCAGCAGGGGGAGGCGGTAGACTGTTGGCTATGTTTGGAAAAGGGTACAAAAGACGTTGTCCATGGGATGCCTCGAGGAAGATTGGGCGTCACCGATTGGTTGCATTCGAAGGAGAAAGATCTCTCTTATGGCCCAAATCCCTTCCTCAGTGCGAGGCCTAAATCTTGATATAAAGAAAATGTCTCTGATTTTCGGGGAAAGGTCCAAAACCTACGGGTATATTGTGAACGATATTGCGCCTGATCTAATCAGAGACAATTACACTTTTGAGGATCTAGGTGAATTTGAACGCAAGATGCTAAACGCAGAAACCGGCATAGAATATTTTGGGCAAGTATATTGGACAGAAATGCTATACCGGGCACACATGGCATCTGTCGCATCGGTATTCAGAACGACACGATGGATTAATGTTGCGATCCGTGAGTATGAGGCAGGGAGCCTTTATGGCTGCGCAGCGGCATTTAGAAGCCTGATAGAATCGGCAGGCGACATCTGTCATAGTTTGGGGTCAGTGGCCTACATACTTGCGAGTAACAAAGATAAGGTGAAGGCCGAAATAGGGGGACGGCCGTCTACAGGATTTCTTGTTTCGAAGGAACTCGAAGATTCGCTTATACATTTCACTCACGCCCGTAAGGTAAGGCGGACCGAAGAAGCGCCTGATAGCCACAAGGCAATGCAATCGTTTCAATATGTCGACAAAATTGATAAAATGAATATCCCCGGAGTAAAGGATCTATACGCCAAATTATGCGAGATCGTTCATCCAGCAGCCGAATCTGTATCGATAACCTTCATTTCCAAAGATGGTGTCTGGCTTGTGGATCCTGATAACGAAGCTGTCGTTTTGAAGAAATTGCTTGCCGAATATGGGGATACTCTTTTTGGTGTTGTAATGGCTTCATACAATTCACCGCTGTTGATCTTGAAGACACTTCACTCTTTCAATCTGTTTACGAAGCTGTCTAAGCTACGAAATTACCGGTTTGATGATATTCCCGTGTGGAAGGAGATCGAGCGCTTGCTTAAATCGTAAGATTTATAGGAATTCAAAGTACATACATTTTCAGATGGAATCGCCTAGGCAAGGTCTAACGGCATGTTGTCGAAACATTTATAGAATAAAACGATAACGTTATATCTCGTGATAACTATGCAATAGCCGTAAAAACAGAGCAGCCCATAAGGCCGCCCTGTCATGTGATCCTCTGCTATGTACTGGCTTCCTCCAACGCTTTATTAGGCGTGGCAGTGGGTCCAGAAAACTCCCTATAAGGGCGCAGTCTTGGACCTTGTTTGTCTGTCTCGTGCACGGTTAGCTTGGCTAAACGATACAGTGATGGACCATAAAACCGGACATGGCCTTGGTCATTTACTACCTGCCATGCGCCATCCGGCAGTCCATCTTGAACCATCTGTCGGGCTAATCGCATGGTTGAGCCGTTCTTGCTTTCAGCTTCATAAACCTTGCCGCCGACTTCAGTAGTCGCAATGTCAAATGAAGCGCCACCAGGGCGGAAGGCTTCGCGTACTGTCATGGTGTAAATCATCAAGTTTCCATGGGTAATCGCTCCGCACCGGCGCTGAGCCAGGCAGAGACGTGGATTGTGAGATGGGGAAGGGCGCCGACGTACCGTTTCCCGTTGTGCGGGGGTCAGCCTCAGCGGGTTTTCGGCGTGGGGGCGGTGGGGTAGTAGCGGATGGCAGCTAAATGCTGCCTAGGGTGAGCCCTGTAAGGTTGGACATTGGTCGGCCCGAGGCGTAGCGTGATTCATTGCGCGGTCTTTCGGTGATACGCGGCGCGCGGCGGTGTTTTGCTGCCAGGGGCGCGGCATGTGGGCGGGGGATATGCTATGAGACGCGTGAAGTTTTGCGCCGGGTCGATCCGCCTGTTTGGCGACGCACGGAAAGTCGTTTCTTCTGCTATAGCGCACGTTTAGCGTTACTGGGGTTGGGCGCGTCTGAAAGGCCGCACCGCCTTGTCTGGTGGCGCTCGGAAAGTCATTTCCGCTGCTATAGAGGCGTTTTAGCGTTACGGGGCTATGTCGGCCTAGGAGTTAGTACAACCTTGTCTTGCGGTCTGAAGGGTCTATGTGATCGAAAAGAGCTGCCTCAGCGGACTTCTGCCGGGCTGAAAACGGCTTTGGGATATTTTGTACTTTCGCAATAAATGCGGATGGTGGTTGTGCTATGCAAACCTGGGACGCAGAGGATAATTCTATGACGGACGATTTAATCCACTTTGTTGAACAATCTGGCCAGAACCTAGAGGCCATCGTGAATTATGCGCGCGCCTTAGGGGCTGTGTGGGCATGGGGAAGAGACGCGTATGGTAAAGTGTTGGGGTTCGTTGGACCCCGTCAAAAGAAAAATATGGCAGAAATATCCGGGAAGATTCAGGATAAAATAAAGGGCATCCAAGAAGAGCGGCTCTCTGAACCATCTCCATCTGTTGCGGAGCCACTTATAGAGGCCGCTATGCAGGAGAGTCGTCCAGAGTTGCAGGAATTCTGGGCCGGATTGCTTGCAACTGCTATGTTGGATGGAGGAAAAAATACCAGGTATGAGTTTGGAGAGATACTGGCAAAAATGAGTCCGTCGGATGCAATTACACTCACTATTCTTGCTAGTCTTCCAACCACAACGTGGAATAGTTCAATGCGAACTGCCAACATTGAACATGTGTCGTGGCACAAACAACAGGCAGGCATTAGCGATGATTCTTGGGAGGCATCTCTAAACCGTCTCCGTGAATTAGGATGCGTAGCCCCAAGCCTATCGGCGCAAAGCCAGATACCAAACCCTTATAGAGTAGTTGAGCCCGAGGTGACCAGTTTAGGGCGGCTATTTCTAGCTGCGGTCCAACCCTGTTAGGGTCCTGGCTTACTAGACAACGCCCTCCACAGCATGCATGTGAGATTGACATATTGAGCCCGCCATTCACGATTCTTACTGATGAAGAGGAGAGAGAATTCCATCGCTTGCAACGGTATTACTGGCAAGAGGCGTTGCGCTGCGAGGATGCTAAAGCATATCTCTCGGGATGTATTATGCTTGGCGCTGTGCTAGAGGCATTACTCATACTCATGGTCAACGTATATCCAGAAGAAGCCGAGCAGACGGGTAAAATCCCAACAATAAAAGGCAGGCCGAAGCCGCTTATCAACTGGAGTTTAGCTGAGGCGTTGCGAGTAGCAGAAGCGGCTCATTGGCTGCCGTCAACCGTCGACCTTCAGAAAGAAAAATGGAACGGCAGAAATGCCCGTGTCGGAAAGAGTGGAGAAACAATCCAAAAGCTACGAAATTTTGTTCATCCAGCACGCTATGCTAAGGACCATTACGGCCAAAAAATTACGCAAAAATACTTGAAGCGGCAATTTGAGGCTTTGCTCGTTTGTCGATCCTGGTTAGCGGATAAGAATAATACCTCTCTCCTAGAACACATGAAATCAGAGGGAATATTGTGAGTAGACCTATGCTGATTTTTATAAGTCAAGACCAGTAGATCGATGGTTCGCAAGCTCGAAGCAACCGACTTTCGCGCGCGGCGCATGGTGCTTGAACCGGACGACTTTGCACTTTCAGATGGTATGCCAGAACGCGCGCCAACAGACCTAATTTCGTCTGACGTCTGGCATGGTATCATGGACATAGTGGATGACGTGGCTATCTCGACTACATCGCATCAGGGCAGCCGCATAGAGCTATTATATGATCTGTGGGGCGAGTGGCTAGAAATTATGCCTTTGTGCTGCATTGTGGGACACGGCATGTTAGATTGTGCGGACGATTTTGCCGCGTCTATCGTATCGCTGGTGCATGGTTTCTACAGGCAAGCGGTGGGTGCGTTACGAAGTGCGCTTGAAACTATGATGTTTGCGTGCCTTTGTCAGCTTACATCTGACGAGAAACTTTGGAATGCGTGGGAGGCTGGTAAAGAGGAAGTCAGTTTTATCCAAATTCGACACAAACTTAGACAAGTCGGGGAAATTAGGTCTCTAGAGGATCGCGCCCACGATAAAACTGGTCGGACGATGTTTGCTGACAAGAACCGTTCCGATCCAGGTGGGTGGGCGACCTCACTGCATAGTCATTTATCCAACTTTGTCCATGCTCGGGGCAATTTAACAAACGGGCGTATGTGGGGGAGCAACGGCCCAATTTATAGTGCATGGGGCATGAAGACTGGATATCATAGTTACCTGGAAACTTATGTACTATTGCTTTTGTTGGCAAAGATCGCCCACCCCTCTCTCTGTACACCGTACAAGGCGCAGGTCTTATTCACTTATGATAGTCGCCGCCGTTATCTCCGTCAGCCAGATAGAAAGCTATGCGGGTTTTTGAACCGCGAGGTTTTCAATAGCGACCCATGAGCTGCCCTAAAACGGATTACGTTTCTACCGGAGGCGTTGTATCAAAGGGTGATACAAAGTTGGCGGGAGTTGTTTATTAGAAATTTCGAGAGGGTGTTCCGCCCACACCATCCGGCACCGGAATGCGATTAATGGCATCTGACAGCCGACGCAGGTCTTCACCGCGTATCCCGTATTGCCGCCCTGTGGTTTTCCTGGCGTGGCCGGTGATGGCGTCGCGGATTGTTCGTCGTTGTGACGCCATGGCGCTGCAAACAACGCTATAGGCCGTCTGGAAACTCTATCTTTTCCATTGCCGCCATGAGTTGCACAGGCATGTGGCGTAGGCCGTGGCCATAATTGGCTGACTCGTTTTTGTTGTCGACGTGGCCAGTGATGGCGTTGCGAACTTCCTCTTGGAGTTTTGCGCGGCGTGCTTGGTCAATCCACCAGTGACGCCAACTATGAGACGGAGAGATACGTTTGTCGGCGATCCCTATCTTGTCTCGAACAAAACTAGCCATCAATCTCTGTGCCTGATTGCCCCGTCGTCCAAAGCGCGGATCAGGGGGAATATCAGGAAACAGCGGGGAGCCCGGAGGTAGGCTGGTGATGTAGTCCAGAAAACCTTCCGCAATGAGGCGCGGGTGCAATGGGATGCCGCGTCTTGAACTGTCGTTTTTCAACGAGCGAACGCCTTCGTTCTCGGCTCGGTCGTCGTCATCGTCGGCGTGCAGATAGAGGAAGGGCATCTCGCCATGCATAACCAAATCTTCCTTGACCGATTGGCAGACCTCATTAAGTCGAGCGCCTGTCGCAGCCAAAACCCAAGGGAGAAAGCGCAAAGCTCCTCGTTCTTGCCGAGCCGTCAGCAAAATTTGCCGTGCCTCGTCATCGGTATAAGGTCGCCTCTTTGCTTTCTTTTTCCGTACTTTGGCAGGCGGTAGAAGGCCCTTAAACGGATTCTCGACGGCCTTCCCATGAGCAAGTGCCCAACTCCAAATAGCCGACATTTCGCTGATATCGTTGCCGATTGATGATGGCTTCTTTTTGCTGCTGGCCTGCATGTCTTCCTTCCATCGGACGGCCTCTGCGCGGGTTACTTGTGCAACGTCATCGTGGCCCAGGAAGGCGGCGAGCCGTTTGGCTGTACGGGACCTCTCATAGTAAGAGCGCGAGATGATGGCGGCGTCTGGGTCGTGTCCATTGTCTCTGGCCCATCCTCTTACGAGTTCCTCGAATGTCACGATGGGAGCATTGGTGGCCGTCTTGGGCGGCGCTTTGACAGGCAACGTGGAAGCATCGGGGAAGCGCGGGGCGTATTCATCAGGTCCGTAGTCGCCCTTTGAGCGGCGCATCATGGTTTCTGCCAGTTGGACCTTGGCCAGCCAGAGTGCTCGCGCCATGGCATAAATAGAGGAAGCATCGGCGTAAAGCTGCTGTTCGGTGAGGAACATTTCGGCTTCTGTAATGGCGCGTGCGTTTGGCTCATAGTCAAACCATTCGCCGGTCATCTCGTCGCATGGGCAGGCGCTCAGAAGGTCGTCGTGCTCCACGCTCCACGCAAGGTAATCCCCAGGGTTGGCCTGATTATTTGCAAGTCGCTCTTTGTAGTAGACGCCTGCCAGGGCATGCACTTGCATATGAGTAAGTGCCTGAGGGGGGCGCTCAGCCGCAGCCCGGATTGCTTCCATTTTCCGCTCCAGTTCCTCCAGGTAGCGGGGAGCTAGGCGTAGCGCTTCTTTGCGATCCTTAGTGCCAAGCGACACTGTAAGCTCACTTTTGACCCCAAAAAGTCTGACCGCTGTCTCTCTGTACTGGGGCGGGATCGGTTTTCGAAGACGATAGACGCGGCTTTTGGGGTGGAGCGTGGGACGAGTCATGGCAAGCGGCATGTATCACCTTCATGTATCACCTGAAAGCTCTCAGCCCATTGATTTAACTAATTTATTTTCGCATCAATGCGTTAGCATGGTGCGCCGGGAGGGACTCGAACCCCCAACCAAACCGTTATGAGCGGTCCGCTCTAACCATTGAGCTACCAGCGCCTCCGGGCGTTGCTTTTAAGAGGAAGCGGCGCGGCGTCAACCTTCAATCGGGCGCCTG
>JAGWRJ010000027.1 GCA_028869725.1 Alphaproteobacteria bacterium
AGTATCCTTGTAACTTTGGGGGGCGTTCGCATGCGCCGACTTTTGTTTGTAGCTGTTCTGGCCGGACTTGCGGCGGCGCCGAATTTATGTGCTGCAGCAACGATGCAGCGCCAGTCCGGCACTATCGTAGGATATAAGTCGACAGATCACCTGCTGACCATCAAAACTGATAAGGGAACAGTCGAGAAGATCACCCTGCTTTCCAACGCGCGCATCATTGCGAACAAGAAAGCTACCGTCGCGGATATCAAGAAGGGTGATTTTGTCGCCTCAGCCGCGATGAAAGCACCCGACGGCAAGCTCTACGCCCAGGAAATGCGTATCTTCCCGTCCTCGATGCGAGGTCTTGGAGAGGGTCAATATCCGATGAGCATGCCGCATCAAAGCATGACAAACGCGACCGTAATTGAAACTCGGGGCGTAAGTGCCAGCGGCAAGTCCGGCACGCTTGAACTCACCTTCCACGGTACCAAGATAGTCAACGGTAAATGCGAAGGTCATGCGAGCGCTCCCGGAAAGGGAACATGCGTCGGAAAGACAGCGATCATTGTTCGGCCGGGCATACCAGTCACGTACTGGATTGTTGGTAACACAAGCTGGCTGAAGCCAGGTCTGCAAGTTCGTCTATTCGTGTCCTCTGGCGCCAAAGGCAGACTGGTCAGTCCCGGCGTTGTTGTCGAGCACAACGGGGTTGTGCCTCACATTTAGGTACGATAACAGGGAGCCGGCTCGAGGCTGGCTCCCCGTTTCGGAGCATTTCAGTGTCCCTGTGAAGACAGGTCCAACTTTTCGAGCTCTGTTTCCAGACTGGAAAAGGCATGCAATGCCGCTTCGGGCATTGCAGCGAGTATCGGTGCGATGCCCGTCAGCAAGCTTTCACGACAACACTTCTCCAATTGTTCGGCAAGATTCTGTAATCTTCGCGCACCAAAGCTTCCTGATACACCCTTCAGGTCATGTGCGTGAGCAGCCAGCCTGTCAGGGTCGATGTGACGCGTGGTATGTGTCAGTTGGTCGATCAGTTCCGAGACAGATGACCGAAAACTTGCCGCCAGTTCCTTTAGTGCCGATACCGGCATCACGGCGGCATAGTCGTGGATCTGGGCTGCGTCAAAATCAGGACACGTCATGTCCGCCTATGGGGCAACAGGGGCATCGTATACATGATGACCTTCGCCGGATTAAGGTTTGCTAAACGCAGGAAAGGCAATGCGCATCGTAGGAGCGGTCATCGCGGGCGGTAATGCAAGCCGGATTGGCGGCGAAAAGGCCTTCCTCAGCTTTTCTGGATCCACGCTGATCGACGCCGTTATCAAGCGCTTTGCCCCTCAGGTCGAGGACCTTGCGCTAAACCTACGAGCCGATAGGCATCCGGTTGAGTACCACGGGACAGTGCTGCGGGATGACGAGCACGGCATAGGTCCGCTGGCAGGCATCATCGCCTGCCTGGCGTGGGCCACAGATCGCGGCGCGACCTTTCTGGCTACCGTTCCCTGCGACACGCCATTTTTGCCAGCAGACCTGGTCTGTCAACTTGCTCGTGCCGCGAAGCCGGACCAAAGCGTCTATGCCGGAAATGAACGCCATCACTATCTTTGCGCACTATGGCCGACGTCTGCCCTGGAAAAGCTCAGAGTGCAAGCGCGAGCACATCATCGCCTCTCCGATGTTCACTCGGTGCTGGGCGGCCGCTGCGTAGCTGTCAAGTCTGCACCCCACGCATTCTTCAATATCAACAGTCGTGAGGATCTGCGCATCGCAGAGTCCATATTTAGCAAAGAATGCGCTCGTGATGAGTAAAGACCTCGAAAGAGTCGTCGCGCGCTACAGCAACCAGGGTCAGATTCGCATTTTCGGCCTCCCGCACAGCCTGGGCTGTTGGGACGGATACTGCCGCAAGAATGCCCGCTCCGAGCATTGTCGTCTTTTGCACGAGCTCGATCGAGATACGACTTGTCATCACCACAATACCCATCTGTGCCGGAACTCCGCAGCGGACGACTGCCCCGCAGAGCTTGTCCAGGGCATTGTGGCGCCCCACGTCCTCCCGCACGGCGACCAGTTGGCCCTGTGAAACCGACCAGAAAGCAGCAGCGTGGAGCGCCCGGGTTTTTGCGTTTAGAGGTTGGTTGACATGCAGAGCCTCCATGGCGGCAAAAATCTGCCCTGCCGGCACACGAACCGGGCTCTCGATCCGCCGCAGTGGGCGCATTGCCGCAGCCAGACTTTCGATGCCGCACAGGCCGCAACCGGCCGGCCCCGTCATGGCACGGCGCCGTTCGAACAGGGCGACATCACACGCTTCAGCTAGTTCCATGCGCAGCTCTATACCCAGTCTTTGTCGCACAACATCGAGTGCAGTCAGTTGTGCCGGACTGTCGATCACGCCTTCATTGAGTGAAAAGCCGAGTGCAAAATCCTCGAGACTAGCTGGCGTTGCCATCATCACGGCATAGGTCGAGCGTCCATACGTAAACGCGACAGCTACCTCGTCGGGAATAACGCGTTCGGTCGCCATGGCGCCATCACGACGGACGCGCAGACTCTGCCATCCAACGGCAGGCCGCGTAGTCATGGCGCGGAGATGAGAGCGCCCTGAATACCGTTGCGCATCAGAACGCCGCGCAGATCAAGGATCGG
>JAGWRJ010000305.1 GCA_028869725.1 Alphaproteobacteria bacterium
AGACCGATGGTCCAGACCGGAAGATGAATGAATTGCTGCAGGATGATCGCCCCGGCCAGGGCTTCGACCGCCACCACGATCATCCAGAAGTACCAGTAGAGCCAGCCACCCACGAAGCCGCTGCCATGGCCGAGATATTTACGGGCATAGTCGGTGAACATGCGGATCTCGGGGTTACCGATTGCAAGTTCGCCCAGCATGCGCATGGACAGAAGTACCAGCACACCGGAGATGAGGTAGCTGATGACGGCGCCGGGCCCTACCGTGGCAATGGCCGCACTGCTGCCCACGAAGAGACCGGCGCCAATGATCCCGCCGATCGAAATCATCGCAACATGGCGCGATGCCAGAGCCCGCTCGAGGCCATGGGCGCCGCTTTCGTTGTCCGCCTCTGCCGTAATTTCGGAACTGCCCGACATGTCTTGTCTCCTGATCTGTCGCTGAGCTCTTCAACAGGACAATCCTGCGCGCGGCTGGCCTATTCGACGGTTTGGGGCATGGCGCCAGACATCGTTGCGAGCAACTCCTTCACCGCGCGATGGCCCTGATCAATGGCAACGTTGGTATAGGCCGCGCCGCCTGAATCGGAGTTGGCGATAGTGATGCGCCCGAAGGGCTTGCGTCCGATCACGCAGGGACGCTCATCCCATGGACGGTCCAGCGGCTCGAAGAGCTGGTTGTACTCATAGGCATAGCCGTGCGGCCAGCGATTGACCGTAATCCCCTCGATATCGTGTGCCGCATCAAAGCCACCCTTGTGCAGAATGCGATCGAAGAGGTCGCGGACATGATCCTCGAAGACGCTGAAGGGAGAGGTATAAAGATCCCAGCGCCCTGCGATGTATTGTTCCTTGTTGGTCAGGCCCGGCTTGCAGGGCGTGCGCTGCACATGCACGAGACAGGCATCATCGGGAGATTGCGGGAATTTGTAGTCGCCAATCGAAACCGGGAAATCCAGCATCATCATGGAGAAGTAGGCGCCTGGCAGATATATCTTGTCGATACCGAGTTCAGCGAACGCCTTCCAGTTGCGGATCAGCACATTGGTGTAGACCAAAGGTTCCTTCACAGCGTAGAGAAGCGCGTCCTTCTGGGTCTTCGGCATTTCCGGGCACAGATATGGCACCATGCAGTTGTAGCATGCCATCACGCATCCCGAACCGCGGACCTTGTAGGTTTTCCCGTTGTACACGTAGAAAACCTCGACCTCACGCGCGGTCCTGGGATCGCCCTTATGGTGGACTGAAACCGCCGTACTGTTGAGACGGATGCGCACGGGCTGTCCTGCCCGGTCAAGCGCGGTGTAATTGGCCTTGGCCGTGACCACGTCTTCCATCGTATGCCCAGGCATGGCCTCAGGCACGAGGGCTCGCACCAGAAGCCGTGCCACCGATGCATTGCCGTCGGGAAAATGGAAGATATAGGGCTGCTCGGCATCCTGTTCACGTTCGCCGCTTGTGATCCTCATGCCCTTGAAGCCGGGGAAGCGCATATCGCGGCAGTCCTCCGCCGACACCGCATCGATCCCGACGCAGAAGAGGTCATGGGTCATCTGCTGCATCACCTTGGGCACATCGGGATGCACCTTGGCGTATTTGAGCAGATAATCCTTGTAGCTTGTTTTGATGAGAAGCCTGCGCTTGTCCTTCTGCGGCACATGCGCGAGATAGTCGATCGACTGGTCGCGCAGACGGATGAGGTCGGCGCGGGCTTTCGCGGCGATCGGCATCTGGTTGATGCACTCCGTGCTCGCGAACGGCTCAAAATTATCCATGA
>JAGWRJ010000306.1 GCA_028869725.1 Alphaproteobacteria bacterium
AGAGCAGCATGCCGTAAAGGCCGGAGCCCACTCCGCCAAAGACAATTTCGCCCAGCTCGATATTGATCGTCGGAACAAGACCGCCGATGGGTGTAAAGCTGTCAATCATCGCATTGACAGATCCGTTTGAAGCGTCGGTCGTTGCATTGGTCCACAGAGCTGAATTGGCGATTCCGAAGCGAACTTCCTTACCTTCCATGTTGCCTCCGGTCTGGAGGGCGGAATTGGAGGTGTCGACGTGCGGCTGCGAGATTGCGAGAGAGGGATGCGCTTCGGCCCAGTAGGTGACAGCCGTTCCGGCGACAAAGATCAGCGCCATGACGCCAAAAAGGGCCCAACCCTGCCGCCGGTCCTTTACCATCACCCCAAATGTGTAGGTGAGAGCGGCGCTAATGACCAGAATCGCCCACATCTCGATGAAATTCGAGATTGCACTGGGGTTTTCGTAGGGAAAGGCCGAGTTGGCGCCAAAAAAGCCGCCTCCATTGGTACCGAGCTGCTTTATGGCAACCTGAGAAGCTACGGGACCTTGCGCAATGATCTGCCTGGCTCCGTCAAGCGTGACGACATGTGTATAAGGATCAAGATTTTGCGGAACACCCAGAATTAAGAGAACTATTGCCATGACCACAGATAGGGGCAGCAAAATATAGAGAATGCAGCGCGTGAGATCGACCCAGAAGTTCCCGAGTGTTTTGGATTGGGAGCGTGTGAACCCGCGTATCAGGGCGATCGCGAGAGCGATGCCGGCGGCGGCCGAAACAAAATTCTGAACAGTGAGCGCAGCCATCTGGGTGAAATAGCTAAGCGTCGCTTCCCCGGAATAGGCCTGCCAGTTGGTATTAGTCGCAAAGCTCACGGCTGTGTTGAAGGAAAGAGACGGACTTACCGCTCCCATGTGCTGCGGATTTAGCGGCAAGAGACCCTGAAGTCGCTGCACGACATAGGTGAAGAGGAATGCCATCAGAGAAAAGGCAAGCATTGCTGTCGTGTAATTGGACCAGGTCTGTTCCTTTTCCGGATTGATTCCGCATATGCGATAAATGACGCGCTCCACAGGGGCGACAAGGGGCGACAAAAGCACGCGATCGCCGGCGAAAATTTGTGCCATGTAAACGCCAAGAGGCTTGACGCAGACGAGTATGGCTATCGCGTAGACAATTATCTGGATCCAACCATGGAAGGTCATGGCTTATTCCTAAAATTTTTCTGGTCGGATGAGCGCAATGACGAGGTAGATGAGTATGCCAACGGCAACTATCGCACCCAGAATGTAGTCGGTCGCCATGAGGTCCTCACATCCGCTCACAGACGGCGACGTAAGCGATGGCACCGATAAAGAATGCGACTCCGATCAAAAGAAATATGAGATCAGCCATGACCTTACCTCAGCAAGTGAGCTCTCAGCGGAGGCTCCCTCAAGAGGCGTATCAATTCGAGTTGGTACAGAGAGGTTATTTATATCGATTTCATATACGGGAGCCGCGGATTGGCTGAGTTGCACCTCACTCTTGATTGGTAGCTTTGCTGGAAGGAAGTATTACAAACTCTGGCCAATCGCGTGTGCCCCCTTAAAGAGCCGCGATATGCCAGCAGAGGAGCGCACATCATGGGGCCGGCCATTACGAAGACCTGAACTGCCCGACCGGAAGCTCAAGGTGGATCAGGGTTTGAGGATGGTGACGAGCCTGGGCAAGGCGTGAAGACGGCACCTGTCGCAAGATCTGCGGCGCAGCGTCGGAATACTCCGGCTCGTTCATCTGCCAAGCGCCTGACCGCCATCCATCTGGTGGCGGCAAGCTTTCAGGCCACCAGTTGCCAGATCAGAACGCCAAGCGACACGCCGGCGGCGAGGCCAGCAATGACCCCGGCCAGGATGGTCAAGCTCTCAATTATGCGCGTACAGATTGTGGAAGATTGGCTGCAGTACATCATGTTGGTCACAGGAGAGGCGCGCCTGGATCGAGCCGCAGTTAAAGGGCTGGTCCGCGTGACCCGACCCAGGCGCTTCGGTTGGTCCGTCGCTTCGGCTGCTTGGGGGGGGCGAATGCAGCTTCGCGGTATCGGACACCGACAAGGCGAGTGCGCCGCAACGGCCGGGCAATTCGCGGGCGAATGCCACGCCACATTGCCGGGCCACTACTTGCGGCTTCTGGTATGTAATCGTGAGCGAATGAGTGTAGTAGTGCAGAAATTACGACAGCGCGTTCTACTGATAGAACAGTGGCCCACGCCAGTCGGTTGGCCCGATGGAAATCGCCAAGCCTCTTGCTCATACTGAGGCCCAGGCTACCCCCGGCATGGGACCAGGCTGTCCCGGCCCAGAACCGGAGCCCTGACTGGCGCCACCACCTGAACCCGACGCGAAGTTCTCACCATGGCTCAATGGAGCGTCTGCGATAGGCCCATCTTGGAACCTGGCCATACCATCGCCATCCGAAACGTCGGCAGGCTTCATCGAATTTTGGACATCCAGGTGAGATCGCTCCTTCAGCCTGAACCGAATCCAGTGGGGAATTCCACGGACGCCTCGCATGGTGCTATTCCGGTAAGCCTCACCGCCCATAGGCCCGTTCTGATCGGCAAACACTGCCTAGCTCTCCGCCCTACGCGCGTTCAGCCATCCCAAACCGTTGACATAAAATCCATTACGCTTTTTTTCGTCAACTATGACTGTTTTATGCTAACACTCATCAAAGAGCGCATCGTTGGGGAGACGACATGGGACGGCTGGCTGGAAAAATTGCAATTGTGCTGGGAGCCGCAGGTCCGGGAAACATGGGGCAGGTCATCGCCCAACGATTTTCCCAGGAAGGGGCCAAGGTTGTCGTAGCAGGCCGTCACGAGGAAGAGCTGAAGCGCTTCGCAACCTCCATCGGTGGCCAGAGCTTTCTCTGCGACATTACCCGGAAGGACGACATTGACGCGCTTACGCGATTTGCTGTCGATCGTCTGGGAGGCATTGATATCGCAGTCAACGCCACTGGATGGGGGCTCCTGAAGGG
>JAGWRJ010000307.1 GCA_028869725.1 Alphaproteobacteria bacterium
AGGTTCGCTGCTATCGGGCATCGAGCACCTCGCAAAGCGATTCGGTGCTCAGTACAGAATCACAACCGATTCTTTCGATTCAAGAATTTTCGTTCTCAGGTCCGCACGACAGTCAGCGATTTATGGGTAATCGCAAGGCGAGCTGATCGGTTACCTGACGCTGCAGCAGCCAGCCTACAAACCAGTAATTGCGATTTCCGGGGCCGGGATTGATCCAGTATCCGCCACCGCCATAAGTGGTCCAGCGGCCGAAGTCCTTTTCCATCCAGATCGGCAGATATTCGCGAAAGCGGCCGCCGCCGAGATTGCGCCGGGCATTACCCACGGGAACCTCGATCAGCGGAAAGGTCGCAATCTGCGGCCACCAGTCTTTTTCGCTGGCATCAACAAAGCGGTATTTGGCTCCCAGTTCGATATCGCCGGGGCCGCCTTTAAGCCCCTGCCCGCTTGCCGCGTCAAAGGCGAGCGGAATGACCATGTGCAGCATCAGGCCGGGCGCCGCGCCATGGTTGATTTCCGTACCCACCAAGGTCCCGCCCATGTCACCGTCAACCTGGGTCGCCGCCGAAAACCCGTAGACCTCCCATTGGCCAAGAGGCGTAGGCACAGGGTCATCGGTAATGAAGGGTGGTCCGGCATGGGCGGCGCCAAGGCTCAGCAGGCCTATCATCGCAACACCGGAAAGAAGATGGACAATACGTCTGCCGTGCAAGGCGGAGGGGCTTTCGGTGCGCGACGACCGCGCCCAAGGCTTACCGCGCAACACCTGTGTCACTTGCGTCCGCACCTCTGGTTCCCCGTCCTTGCCACACCATAGCTTCTGAGTGGTGCGCTGCCCCCACAACGAAGAGAAAGTGATGAGCCGCAACCCAATGCCCGCTCATACGCGAGAGCCGATAGCGACGTACGTTAAATTGTCGTCAGACGCAAAACTCTTTCTCGCTTAAGGAAGCGGATCGGGCTGGCGTCGGCCCTTCTCAAGCCAGCCGAGCACCACAGGCATGGCCAGCAGCACCAGCGGCAACTGGACGGTGATGCCGGCGATGATGGCAATGGCAAGGGGCTGCAACATCTGATCACCCGAGCCGCTGATCGCAGCGCCAAGGGGTATCAGGGCGAGGATCATGGCAAAGGTACTCATCATGATGGGACGCAGACGGTTGCGCGCTGCCGCAGCCAGTGCCTCACGCGGCGGCATACTGTGCGAAAGCTCCTGGTATTCGGACCCCAGGAAAATTGCCATCTCTGTGGCAATGCCGATGATCATCACCATGCCCATCATGGCGGTAATGTTGAACTCGACATGGGTCAGCCACAGCCCGATGAAGACGGCACTGCTCGAAATCACCGCACTGCAGATGATCAGAAGCGGAAGAAGCAGACGGTTGTAGAGAAAGAGCAGGAGGATGAACTCGGCGACAGCTCCGGCGGCAAAGACTCTGATCATGCCCTGCAGCGCCATCTGCTGCTGCTTGAAGGCACCGCCAATGGTGTAATCAACCCCGCGCGGTAACAGGCCGGGACGGTGGAGCACTTTCTGCACTGCTGCGATCGTCGAGCCCAGATCATG
>JAGWRJ010000308.1 GCA_028869725.1 Alphaproteobacteria bacterium
GAATACGTCCTTGATCTCTCGGCCGTAGCAGCCGGCATTCATGCGCAGGGCACCACCCAGGGTGCCAGGTACGCCGCGCAGAAACTCAAGGCCGCCAATCCCGGCATCTGCGGCAGCACGCGCCACTGCACTATCGAGGGCTGCTGCGCCGGCATGAAGACGCGTCCCCTCAATGCGGATCCGGCCGAAGGCCGCCGGCAGGCGGATGACGACACCGCCGATCCCTCCATCGCGGATCAGAAGGTTCGAACCAACGCCGATCACACTCACCGCAAGCTCTTTGGGCCGCACCGCAAGAAATTCCGCCAGATCGTCGGCATCGGCAGGTCTGAAGAGCACCTCTGCCGGCCCACCGGCACGAAACCAGACCAGCTCCTTGAGTGCGGCATCGCGCAGAAAGCTGCCACGTACCGCAGGAAGAGACATTGCGCCTGACGAGATCATGCGCGTGCCTCCCGCGCCGCCAGCGCATTGGCGAGCCCCTTCGCCCAGTGGGTGATGGATCCAGCCCCCAGACAGACAATGGCACCACCCTTTTTGGCCAGGGGACGAAGCGTCTCGGCAAGATCGTCTGCATCGTCGATCGTCAGCACATGTCTATGGCCATGAGCCCGCAGCGACTGCGCATAACTGTCCCGGTCGATGCCTTCAATCGGCGCCTCGCCGGCAGCATAGACCGGCGCAATAATGGCCACATCAGCGTCATTGAGACAGCTCGAGAACTGTTCAAAGGTATCACGCAGGCGCGTATAGCGATGCGGCTGCACAACCGCGATGATGGGGCCGTCAAAGGCTTGGCGTGCAGCGCGCAATGCCGCAGAAATCTTGAACGGGTTATGACCGTAATCATCGATGATGGCCATGCCGTGCCACTCACCGACGCGGGTAAAGCGTCGGCCAACGCCACCAAAGCTGGACAATGCCCTTCTGATCGTCTCGTCACTGATGCCCAGTTCGCGCGCTACGGCAAGGGCAGCCAGGGCATTCTGCACATTGTGCTCGCCAGGCATGGGTAGGCTCAGATTGGCGATCAGGGTCTTGGTCTGTGCCGGGCGATCGGTGGCGATGACGCTGAAATGCGAAATGCCATTCTCAAAGCGCAGATTGACTGCCCGGATATCGGCTTGCGGCGACAGCCCATAGGTGATGACACGGCGGTCGCGGATCTGCGCCACCATGGCCTGGACTTCAGGATGGTCCAGACACATCACAGCAAAGCCATAAAACGGCACGTTCTCCACGAAGCTGAGAAACGCTGCGCGCAGCGTGTCGAAGGTGCCGTAAAAATCCAGATGATCGGGATCGATATTGGTGATCACCGACACGGTGGCCGGCAGCCGCAGGAACGTGCCGTCGCTCTCATCGGCTTCCACCACTGCCCAGTCACCGGCACCAAGCCTTGCATTGGTACCATAGGCATTGATGATGCCGCCATTGACCACGGTCGGATCAAGACCGCCCGCATCGAGGAGTGCGGCCACCAAAGTCGTCGTCGTCGTCTTGCCATTGGTGCCGGCGACCGCAACACACCATTTAAGGCGCATGATTTCGGCGAGCATCTCGGCCCTGCGCACGAGCGGTAGTCCCCTCACACGTGCGGCATCAAATTCCGGATTGCCGGCTTTGACAGCAGACGAATAGACCACGACATGTGCGCCATCGAGATTGCTCGCGCTGTGACCGATCGCGATCTTGATGCCGAGCGAACGAAGACGACGCACCACGTCGGTCTCGGCCAGATCCGAGCCTGACACGTGATAGCCAAGATTATGCATGATCTCGGCGATGCCGCTCATACCGATGCCGCCGATGCCGACGAAATGGATCCTGCCGGTCTCTAGGGGCACGCGCGTCGGTGCCGGGGCGCGGGTGGCGATCATGACGCCCTCCCCAGCTCTTCCACGAGATCCGCCAGACGCTCTGTGGCCCCGGGATAGGCAAGTCTGCGCGCGCAACGCGCCTTGTGTGCGAGTGCGTTCGGGTCAGCAAAGGCCGCCACCAGAATCTCGGCCAGACGGATGGCAGACAATTCGCTCTGACGCACGGCCCAGCCTGCGCCGGCGGTGGCAAAGGCCTCGGCATTGGGCATCTGGTTGTCATCGAGAGCGTGCGGCAGGGGCACAAGGATTGCAGGTCTGCCGATCAAGGCCAGTTCACTGACGGTACCCGCACCCGCGCGGGCCACGACAAGATGCGCATCGGCCATACGCCGCGGCAGATCGGAGAAGAACGGCGCAAGCTCGGCATCGATCCCCATCTGCGCATAGGCCTCGGATACGGCAGCAAGGTCTTCGGGTCGGCACTGCTGCGTCAGATGCAGGCGCGCCCGCAGCTGCGCAGGCATGCGCGCAAGCGCAGCCGGGACAATCTCGCTGAAAACATGCGCGCCCTGGCTGCCACCAAAGACGAGAAGTTCGATGCGATTGTGCGCCCCAAGCGCCGGATATGGTGCATCGGCATGGGCGATGACATCGGCGCGTAGCGGATTGCCCGTATAGACGACCTTGCTCATATCCTTGGGCAGAAACCGCACCAAGGGCAGATTGGCGGCGATCCGCTGCACATGATTGGCGAGTAGCCGGTTGGCGCGGCCCAGCAGCGCATCGGGGGTCAGGATCACTGTGGGAATGCGCTTGAGACAGGCCGCAAGCATGACGGGAAGCGACGGGTAGCCACCAAAGCCGACCACGACACGAGGCTTGAGGCGAGACAGCTTGATGAGGGACAGCGTGATGCCGGCGAGAATCTCAAAGGGAGCCGTCGCCAGCCGCCAGGCGGAGCGATCCGAGAAGGCTGCAGACGGAACAGTTGCGATCCGTGCCGTAGGAAAGGCGGTCTCATAATTCTTGAAACGCGCATCAGTCATGACGACGATGGCATGGCCACGGCGGGCCAGCTCATCGGCCAGAGCCTGTGCCGGAAACAGATGACCGCCGGTCCCGCCGGCCGATAGCACGATGGTGCTCATCTCGTCGGCTCGCGCAGAAAGGTGAATACGTCGTGATCCTCATGACCGATCTTGGAACGCTGGCGAGTGACTGCGAGCGCAAACCCCAGGGTCAGGGCGATGGCGAAGAGCGAGGAGCCGCCATAGGAGATGAAGGGCAGCGTCATCCCCTTGGCCGGAAGCAGCGAGATCGCAACCCCCATATTGATGAATGCCTGCAGGGCCACCACGATCGCAAGCCCGGCGCCTGCAATCTGGGAAAACGGATCGCGGGCCTGCGCCGCACGGATCAGCAGTCGTACCGCGAGCACGCAGAACAGGATCGCAATCAGACCGCAGAGTATGAGACCAAACTCTTCGCCCGCGACAGCAAATATAAAGTCGGAATTCGCGTCCGGCAGGCGGTACTTGATGGTACCGGCGCCCGGACCTACGCCAAAGAGGCCGCCGCGGGCGAAGGCCTCGAGCGACAGCTGCGTCTGAAAGCCACCGCTGCCAAGGAACTGCTGGACGCGGTGGTGGACATACCCAAAGCTGTAATAGGCGCCGACCACGAGCAGCACCAAGGATCCGGCAAGTCCGCTGATCCATAGCGCCGATACGCCATAGACAAAGAGCAGCGCCCCCCACAGGCTCAGCATCAGTGCCGTTTGCCCGACATCGGGCTGTAGCAGGAGGATGAGAAGTGCCGGCGCAATGAGCAGCAAGGTGATCATTGGCCTGGGCAGGATCATCTTGGCCTTGTCGGCAAGAATGGCGGCGGCGAGCACGGCAAAACCGGGCTTCAGGAACTCGCTCGGCTGCACCGTCATGACGCCCAGGTTGATCCAGCGTCGTGCCCCCAGAACCTGGCTACCCAGCAGGATCGCAAGCAGCGAACCGATCAGCGCCAGCGCAAACACCACCGCCGCGGTGAGCTTGACGGTCCGCAGGGACAGTGTCGACGTCAGCCATAATATAAAGAGTGCCACGATGGCGTAGGCGCTCTGGCGCCAGGCATAGCCAAAATTGCCCGCGCTCAGTCCGCCGCCGGTCGCTGCCGGACTGGCGGCAAATGCCAGCATGATGCCGATCGCGAGGATTGCGAGCATGGTAAAAAGCGCAACGCGGTCGATGGTCCACCACCAAGCCGCCAGGCCACTGCGATCGGCGCGCGACAGGCTCATCGCATCACCCCGCACACAACCTCTGACCGCCCAGCGCCCACCTGCTCCAGCGCCACCATGGCGCAGTGCTCGGCGCGGCCGGCGCTGGATGGCCTGTCGTCAGACGGCAGAAGGACACATACCAAAGTCAAGAACGGTTCCTCATTTTGAGCCTCGATCGCCATACCAACGAACGAGGTCAGGATGCCTCACGAATGGCCCGCGCCTCGATCAGCGCGCGGAAGGTTTCTCCGCGCTGCTCGAAATCGCGGAACTGGTCAAAACTTGCGCAGGCTGGTGACAGCAGTAGCACCGGTGTCTCGATATGGGCTGCGTCACGCAGCGCAACCTCCACTGCGGTCTCAAGCTGCGTGCACAGTTCATAGGCCACATGGCCTTCGAGCGTGCGCGCAAAACTCTCGGCCGCCTCACCGATCAGATAGGCCTTGCGAATACGCGGAAAGAACTCTGCAAGTGTGTCAATGCCCCCTTCCTTGGGGCGGCCGCCAGCGATCCACAAAATGTTCTCGTAACAGGCGAGAGCACGGGCCGCCGCGTCGGCATTGGTGGCCTTTGAGTCATTTACGATCCGCAACGAACCCCACTGCGCCACAAGTTCCATACGATGGGCCAGCCCCGGAAAGCTGCGAATGGCAGCAGCGATGGCGCGGATCTCGCCAATGAAGGGTTTGACTGCGGCATAGGCAAGCGCGGCGTTTTGCCAGTTATGAACGCCGGGCAATGACGGTACCTGGCGCAGATCCATGACTTCGCGGGCCGTGCCGCTTTGGGCATCATAGAGCTTGCCCTCGAGGACAAACACGCCGCGCCCCAGGATCTTGCCAACCGACACTGCCACAGCTCCGGCCGAGCCGGTCAGACGGGTATGAACGGACGCGGTGTGCGCATCATCGACGCCGATGCAGCGCACGCCATCCTTGGCGGTCTGCAGAAGGAGGCGCTCCTTAATAGCGGCATAGCGCTCGAAGGTCCCATGTCGGTCAATGTGATCAGGCGAAATGTTGGTGAGGACGCTGACATCAGCGCACAGCGATGGCGCCAGCTCGATCTGATAGGATGAAACTTCGAGTACATAGACGGTTCGCGCGGCAGGCGATGCAAGCTCGAGCGCCGGCTTGCCGATATTGCCGCCAACCTGGGCATCAAAACCGTTGCTTGCCAGGATGTGACCGATCAGTGCCGTTGTGGTGGACTTGCCATTCGTGCCTGTCACCGCGATCAGCGGGGCGCGAGCCGCCGCTTCGGCGTTGGGGCGGATCTGCCGCGCAAAGAGTTCAATGTCGCCGAATACCGCAACGCCCGCACGCTGTGCCGCCTCGACACAGGCATGGGGCTTGGGATGGGTGAAAGGTACGCCTGGACTGAGGATCAGCGCGGCTATGCGCTCCCAATCCCAGTTGGTGAAATGCTGGAGCTGCGCCCCGCTGCGGCCAGCCTCCTCACGCCTTGCCGGGACATCATCCCAGGCCACGACCTGTGCGCCACCGGCAAGAAGGGCGCGTACGGCAGCGACGCCCGAGCGCGCCAGTCCGAAAACGCCCACTGTCTGTCCTGCAAAACCGCGTGCCGCTATCATTGCCTCACCTCAGTTTCAGCGTGGAAAGGCCACACAGCGCAAGGACCACCGCAATGATCCAGAAGCGGATCACAATGGTAGGTTCACGCCAGCCCAGCTGTTCGAAATGGTGATGGATCGGCGCCATCCTGAATACGCGCCGGCCGGTCATTTTGAAGGATGCCACCTGAACGATGACGGAGACCGCCTCCATCACGAACAGGCCACCAACAATGGCCAGAACTATTTCATGCTTGGTGGCAACCGCAACCGCGCCCAAGGCCCCGCCAAGAGCCAAAGAGCCGGTGTCGCCCATGAAAATCATGGCCGGCGGCGCGTTATACCACAGGAAGCCGAGCCCCCCACCGATCAGCGAGGCAAGGAACACGGCAAGTTCGCCAGTGCCCGCCACATAATGCAACTGCAGATAGTCGGCGAACTTGATGTTACCGACGAGATAGGCGATCAGCGAGAACGCGGTTGCGGCGATCATCACCGGCACGATGGCAAGGCCATCAAGGCCGTCGGTAAGATTGACGGCATTGGAAGCGCCGACGATGACGAGGCCGCCAAAGAGGAGAAAGCCCCAACCCAGAGAGATCAGCACCGTCTTGAAGAAGGGCACGGCAATCGTACCGGACAATGTCGGGTTCTCAAGATGCATGGCGCCATAGGAGGCGGCGATCGCCACAATGAACTGCACGACGAGCTTGGCGCGTCCACTGATCCCCGCGCTTGAACGCTTGGTGACCTTTTTGTAGTCGTCAATGAAGCCCAATGCGCCAAAGCTCGCGGTCACCCCGAGCACGATCCACACATAGGCATTGGTGAGATCTGCCCACAGCAGAGTAGCAAGAAGCGCCGGCACCAGGATCAGCAGACCGCCCATGGTGGGCGTACCCTGCTTTTCGATGATGTGGCGCTGCGGGCCATCGCTGCGAATGGGCTGTCCCTTGCCCTGGCGTATGCGCAGCCACGAGATAGTGCGCGGCCCGAGCATGAAGGCAAGGATCAGTGCCGTCAAAATCGCACCACCCGAGCGAAAGGTGATGTAGCGAAACACGTTGAGCGCGCTGACTTCCGGCGACAATGTAGCAAGAAAATAAAACATACCCCTACCCCGAAGCTGCGGTCAGTGCATCGAGAATGACTGCCATCCTGCTCCCCAGCGAGCCCTTGATCAGAACCACGTCACCTGGCGCGAGCGCCGCCACAACCTCCTGCGCAATCTCATGCGACAGGCGTCCGTAGGCGCCACGACGCGCGTTGGGCAGCGCCTGCCACAGCTCGGCCATCGCCGCGCCGCAGGCAAAGACGAGATCAATACCCTGGGCGGCAATTTCGTCCGCCAGCGCACGATGATAAGCGGATGCGGCGGCACCCATCTCCAGCATGTCACCCAGTACGGCAATGCGCCGTCCGGCTCCGGTGGTCGCACCCAGCATCCTGAGCGCGGCCGTCATCGAGGCCGGATTGGCGTTGTAACTTTCATCTATCAGTTCAATGTCTCCGCCCTTCAGGCGAAGCCGGCGCCTGGCACCACGACCTTTGAGGGCGGTAAATGTGCTGAGCGACGCGGCTGCATTGAGCACATCACCGCCCACTTGCGCAACGGCGAGAAGCGCGGCCACGGCATTACTGGCGATATGCTGTCCGTGGGCAGCGATCTGCAGGCGTACGGGCTGGCCGGATATCTCGGCCACGATACGCTGACCATCGGCGTTCTCAGAAGTCTCGATCAGTCGGCCATCGGCACCGGCATTGCTGCCGAAGCTGTAAAGGCGGGTGATGCCCGCGCGTCTTGCCCGCTCGACCAGGCGCGGATAGAGCGGGTTGTCTGCGGGCAGAATGGCGGCGCCGCCCGGCATCACCGCGTCGAAGATCTCGGCCTTGGCATCGGCAATCGCCTCCAGTGTGCCGAAAAATTCAATGTGAGCCGGGGCAATGGTGGTAATCAGCGCGACGTGAGGGCGTGCGAGCCGCACCAGGGTGCGGATCTCGTTGAAGTGGTTCATACCGATTTCGATGACGGCATATTCGCAGTCGCGCGGCATCTGCGCGAGGGTAAGTGGCACGCCCCAATGATTGTTATAGGAGGCCACAGAGGCGTGGACGCGCCCCAGCGCCGAACAGGCCAGACGCAGCATTTCCTTGGTCGTGGTCTTGCCGGCACTGCCGGTCACGGCAACCACTTTTCCGCTCATCCGCGCGCGCGCGGCATCGGCAAGGTCTTCAAGTGCGCGCAAGGTGTGGCCCACCTCAAGCAGCGGACCGTCGGCCGCAAGCGTGCGCGAAACCAAGGCGGCCGCAGCGCCAGCCTTGAACGCGGCACCAACAAATTCATGGCCGTCGCGCGCCTCACCGGTCAGTGCCACGAACAGGTCACCCGCCTTGAGGCTGCGGCTGTCAATCGACACCCCCGTGGCGGCAAAAGGTGCACTTACCCGTCCAAGACAGGCTGCCTGCGCATCGGGGGACTGCCAAAGCACGCTCATGACGCCCCCATCCCTACGATGGTGCCACCCGACTGGCGGGCGCTGGAGCGCGCCACCTCGTGATCACTGAAGGGCCGGATTTGTTCTCCGATGATCTGTCCGCGCTCATGCCCCTTGCCCGCAATGATAAGCGCATCCTCAGGCTGTAGCAGTTTGATCGCCTGTGCGATCGCCTCGGCGCGATCGGCAATCTCCAGGGCAGCAGGGCAGCCTTCACGCACCTGACTGCGGATCTGGCCAGCATCTTCGCTGCGTGGATTGTCGTCGGTGACGATCACGACATCGCCGAGCCTGGCCGCCACCTGCCCCATGACCGGACGTTTTCCCGGATCACGGTCACCGCCACAGCCGAAGACGACAATCAGCCGACCCGCCACATGCGGACGCATGGCGGTCAGTACATTTTCAAGCGCGTCGGGCGTGTGGGCGTAATCGACAAAAATCGGTGCGCCAGTGGGAGCGAGGGCAACTTTTTCCAGCCGACCCGGCGCACCTTCAAGATGACAGAGTGCAGCGAACACCGCGTCCGGGTCTTCCCCAAGACCGATGGCAAGGCCTGCCGCCACCAGTGCGTTTGCTGCCTGAAAGGCGCCTACAAGGGGCAGACGCACGGAAAATTCCCGTCCGGCCCAGCGCAATCGAAGGTTTTGGCCCGCGCCATGGATCTGCCGCTCGCAAAGCCGGATGTCGGCATCCTTGCCATTGCCGACGCGGATGAGACGCAGGTTTTGCGCCCGCGCTTCGGCCACGACAGCCTCGGCGTGGGGAACATCCACATAGATCACGGCCGGGGCACCGGGAGGCGTCAGGTCACGAAAGAGCCGGCATTTGGC
>JAGWRJ010000309.1 GCA_028869725.1 Alphaproteobacteria bacterium
AGGGTGGCGACGATCTTGGTCTTTCGGGTCCGACGCATGGTGCTCCATCTCAATCAGAAAGCGTTTGCACGTAGGCGAGTGAGTGACCTTTATCTACTTCGAAGAATCCCCGCCTGTCGAAGCCGACGGCGCGAGAGGCCTCCGCCCGCGGATGCGGAACGCTGTGGAGGGCGTTACGCAGAAATCATGATTGCCTCGGAAGCTGCCTGGGCCACCATCGTTGGCATAAGGATAGTAATAGCGGCTTTGCAAAGCTTTGGGGATAAGGGTTGCGTGGCTTCCTGCCGCGCTTAGCCACCCCCTGCGCATCCAGCCCTGCGCCGGGCAGCGGTCCAGTGCAAGATGCAGGTTGTGCTGGGTTTTATTGCACACCTTGAGCGCGGCCAGAGCGGGAGAGGCGGTGGCAAGACGTGCAAGGAGAAGGTCGGTCCGGCCAGTCATCAGTCCGAAGCTTGTTGCGCGCAAAGGGCCATTGTGTCAACGCGCGCGCTTGCCGCGCCTTGGGCAAAACCTCAAGATGCAGCCCATGTCCGATGCGCCCTATACGATTCGTCCGGCGTCCTCGCCGACGGCACTGTTGTTTGTCTGCGACCATGCCGGCAATGCGCTGCCTGAAGGGTACGGGACTTTGGGGCTTGAGCCGGCGCGGCTTGAGGAACACATCGCCTATGACATCGGTGCCAGCGAGGCCACACTCGCCCTGGCTGGCGCCTATGGCGCCGAAGCAGTCCTGGCCCGCTATTCGCGGCTGTTCATCGACCTGAATCGCGGCGAGGATGATCCCACACTCGTCATGCGCCTGTCCGATGGCCGGATCATCCCGGGCAACGCCGCGGCAGACGCAGCTGAGATTGCCCGGCGCATCGCGCAGGTCCATCGCCCCTATCATACACGGGTCGCCGACAGCATCGCGCGCCGCATCACCGCGGGCATGGTCCCGGTTTTGGTGTCGGTACACAGTTTCACGCCGACCTGGAAGGGGCGGGAGCGGCCGTGGCAGGTCGGCGTATTGTGGGACAGGGATCCGCGCCTTGCCCGTCCATTCCTGGCCGCATTGGCGGCACACGGCTTCATCGCTGGCGATAACGAACCTTATTCGGGAGCCCTTCATGGCGACACGATGTGGCGTCACGGTACGATGAACGGGCTGCCGCATGTTCTGGTTGAAATGCGCCAGGACCTTCTGGCAACGCCCGAGGCCGCACGCGCGTTTGCTCTATCGCTCAAGCCCGCACTTGATGCGGCGCTTGCGGCGATGGGCCCGCCCGAGGTCCGGTTCTTCGCGGCGGATCTGAACTCTGAGAAAGGTATCCCCATGGACGTGACGACACAGACCGAGATCGAGGCTGCCGTGTTTCGCCGTCTCGTTGCCCATCTTCAGGCGCGCAGCGATGTGCAGAACATCGATCTGATGAACCTGGCAGGTTTCTGCCGCAACTGTCTCGGCGACTGGTACCGGGAGGCGGCGGCTGAGAAGGCCATTACGCTTGCCAAGGACGAGGCGCGCAGCGTCGTCTATGGCATGGATCCTGCCGAGTGGAAAAGGCGGTATCAGAAGGACGCGTCTGCGGAGGCGCTGGCAAAATTTGCCGCCGGTAACACCTCTGGCGGCAAAGGGCACTGAGCCGTTTGAACCGCAAAGGATTCACAGCTAGTCGATCGGGCCTGCGTTGCCTATCGGCGCAGAGCCCCTTAAAGCTCAGCCTTCCAAGAGGCTGGACGGCACCACGCGCCAGATTGCCGGCCTCGCACGCGACCAGGATCTGTCGATGACCAAGGCCGGATTTGCTGCCGACCAGCTGCGTTCCTTTATCGAGCGCGTAGAGCGACTGGAAGAAGAAAAGGCTGCACTGACGGCCGACATACGCGAAGTCTATTCGGAAGCAAAAGGCCAGGGCTTTGACACCAAGATCATGCGTCAGGTCGTGCGCATGCGTAGACTCGACACGGCTGACCGGCAGGAGCAGGAAGCAGTGCTGGATCTTTATCTGACGGCGCTGGGAATGCGCGGCTGACCTGCTTTCTCCGCCAGCACCGGCCGGACTTACCCGGGGTGCGACCACCATGCGCGTGCCGACACCAACGCCGCTATCAATATCCTGAGGCGCGCGGAGCTGTGCGTTGAAGCCTGTGAACAAAAGCCGTGCAGAGCGGCCCGAAGACGCAGGACCCAGCTGAAGACTTGCCGCATGAAACCAGCGGGGTTACCGGAACTTCCACACTTCAGGGCGCAAGGGAGGCCGGGCTGTCAGCTCGCCTGCGCGGTGGCTTCGTCGCCGCTCTCGGCGGCGGCACCGTCCAGTCCGAGTTCCTTGAGTTTGCGATAAAGGGTGGAGCGGCCAATGCCCAGCC
>JAGWRJ010000028.1 GCA_028869725.1 Alphaproteobacteria bacterium
CGCCAGGCGCTGGCCAATGCACTGTGGCACGCCCGCCATCGCAGAACATTTCAGAAGACGCTGATTGATCAACCCTTGATGCGCGCCGTTCTGGCAGACATGGCGATCGAGTCAGAAGCGGCAACCGCTCTCGTCTTTCGTCTGGCACAAAGCTTTGACGCTGCCGCCGTCAGTCCGATGGACGCTCAGTTCATGAGGATTGCAACCCCCATTGGCAAATACTGGCTCAACAAGCGCGTAGTGAATTTCGTGTACGAGGCCATGGAGGCCCATGGCGGCGCAGGCTATGTCGAGGAAAGCGTGATGCCACGGTTATTCCGACAGTCACCGCTCAACTCGATATGGGAAGGGTCAGGCAATGTTATCTGCCTGGATGTACTACGGGCGATGATGCGAGAGCCCGAGAGCGCAGTCGCCTATCTTGACGAGATCGAGGCAGCGCGCGGCGCAGACCGCAAGCTCGACGCAGCCATTGATGCCCTCAAGGACCGCCTGGTTCAACCGCCCCCTGAATCCGACGCACGACATCTGGTTGAACAGATGGCACTTGCGCTCCAGGCCTCACTGCTCGTGCGTCACGCTCCCCCTGCCATCGCCGACGGGTTCTGCGCCACGCGACTGGCGGTACCAGGCGCAACCTATGGCGCAAGCGGCCAGAAGCTCAATGAGACCGCAATCCTGGCCCGCGTACTGCCGATGGCATGATCATCGCTCAGGCAAACTTGCCGCTTTTGGCAAATCCCTTGGGTGGAAGCCGGCCGGCCTGCGCGCGCTGACCCCGCCAGTCCTTGAGCTCAGTCGCGCTCCAGTTACGATTGTTCTGATCCTTGAGACCCGCCTTGAGAACAAAGACTGTCGCATCCATCAGACCGCCATCACGATAACGCTGCAATAGCACGCCACGCCCTCTTGCCATCTCCGGGACCTCACCCAGCGGAAAGATCAGCAGCTTCCGGTTCTCACCTACGGCCGCCACACTGTCTCCCTCCACCGCGCGGCAAACGACCGCCTCCTGATCGACCGGAACATTCATGACTTGTTTGCCCGACCGCTTCATCGCCACAGCATCGTCCTCCGCGGTGATGAACCCATGCCCCGACGTCTGGGCCAGCAGCAATTTGCGCCCCGGTATATGTACGAACATGGCTACGAGATCGGCTTCAGGCGGTAAATCGATGAAACTTCGGATGGGCTCACCATTGCCGCGTCCGCCAGGAAGCTTGGAGCAGTCGAGCGTAAAAAAGCGGCCATCGGTTGCAAACAGCATCAACTTGTCTGTGGTTTCGGCGTGAATCCAGAACCGTTCACGATCGCCTTCCCGATATTTCACCGCATCGTTTTGTTCCTGATGTCCCTTGAGTGCGCGCAGCCAGCCCTTCTGAGAACAGACCACTGTAATCGGCTCGCGCTCCACCGCAGTTTCCAGAGCAACGACTTCTTCGGCTACCGCCTGAATTGCAGCAAGATCGGCGGCCTTGGCAAATTGAGTCCGTCGCTTACCGAGCTTGGTCTTCTGCCCGAATTTGGCGTCTATGGCCCGGATTTCCTCAATCAGCCTGTCGGATTTCAGAGTTTCTGACCCGAGAAGCCGGGTAAGTTCCTTGCGTTCCTTTGAAAGTGCGGAATGCTCGCGACGGATCTCCATCTCCTCGAGCTTGCGCAGGGACCGCAACCGCATATTGAGAATGGCTTCAGCCTGAGTTTCGGTGAGCTTGAAAGCCTTGATCAATTTGGGTTTGGGCTCGTCTTCGGTCCGAATGATGTGGATCACCTTGTCCAGATCCAGATAGACAACAAGATAGCCCTCGAGAATGTCCAAGCGTGCGGCAATTTTCTCAAGGCGATGTGTGGTACGCCGCTCCAATACGGTTCGTCGATGATTGATGAAAGCCTGCAGCACATCCTTGAGGCTCATCACGCGGGGGACGAGCCCGTTGTCCAGCACATTCATATTGAGCGGAACACGACTTTCCAGGTCCGATTGCCGGAATAACTGCTCCATCAGGATTTCCGGCTCCACCGTGCGCGACTTGGGTACGAGCACGATACGGATGTCCTCCGCCGACTCGTCGCGCACATCGTCCAGAAGCGGCATCTTCTTCTGTTCGATAAGTTCGGCAATACGCTCTATTAACTTGGCTTTCTGCACCTGATAGGGGATCTGATCGACGACGATCTGATAGGTTCCCCGCGCTCCCTCCTCCCGCCGCCAGCGGGCCCGCACGCGAAACGAACCGCGACCCGAACGATAGGCCTCAGCAATGCTAGCCGGGTCGTCGACGATAATGCCGCCAGTGGGGAAATCCGGCCCCTTGACATGTTTGAGTAGCGTATCATCTCGCATAGTGGGGGTTCGGATCAGCGCTTCGACAGCCCCACACAATTCGCCGAGATTGTGCGGCGGAATGGATGTCGCCATGCCCACCGCAATGCCGTTTGCGCCATTTGCGAGAAGGTTTGGAAAGGCCGCCGGAAGAACTATGGGTTCCCTGTCTTCACCGTCATAAGTCGCTCTGAAGTCAACCGCATCCTCATCCAAACCATCGAGCAATGCCTGTGCCAGCTCGGTCAGCCGGGCTTCGGTGTAGCGCATGGCAGCGGGGTTGTCGCCATCGACATTGCCAAAGTTGCCTTGCCCTTCGACCAAGGGATAACGCACTGCAAAATCCTGGGCGAGGCGCACCAAGGCGTCGTAGACCGCCTGGTCGCCATGAGGGTGGAACTTGCCGATGACGTCGCCGACCACCCGCGCACATTTCTTGAATCCGGCGTCGGGGCGAAGTCCAAGTTCCCGCATGGCGTGCAACAGACGGCGATGCACCGGCTTAAGTCCATCGCGGGCGTCCGGCAGCGCGCGCTGGGTGATGGTGGATAATGCGTAAGCCAGATAGCGCTCGGAGAGTGCTTGCGCCAAAGGTTCAGGACGGATGTCTTCGATTGTGTCTGCCATCGGATATCTTGATCTTGAGTCGGGGCTCTTGGCAGTACCGGTAGCGTGCCTGCAGCGCAATATAAAGGGCAGAAGGGGCCGCCGCAGTCGGATCATGGATCCCGAAGACACCGGCAAGGGGCCGGTTGGGCGCCATGAGACTAACCGCCATCGAGCTGACCAACCAGTTCCTGCAAACGCACGCGCGCCGCAGGCAGATCCCGTCCATGCGGATAAAACACGCGGTGCGCGAGAAAGTGCTCGGTCAATGAGAGCCCGGCCCGGATATCCCCCCGCCCAACGGCATTCTTGGCGCCCAGCAGAAAGGGCGGCAATTCCAGCAGCCGATCACGATAGGGCTCCGCGACACCGGAAGATACCGCCCGACCACTTTTGGGTGAGACATGGGTAAGGTCCTCGCGCTGCCCCGTCACCGCGCAGCCACTCAGATCAAGACCGAAGCCCAGCTCTTTGAGCAGTCCCACCTCCCATCGTACATACAGGGCCAGCCAGTCGGTAGACTCCTGGCTGACCATCGCATCGAGCAGCACCAGTCCGGCTTCAAAGACACCTTCGTGCGGCTCGCGTTCAGGAAGCGCTGTACGAACCATAGCGGTGAACGCATTAAGACCGACAAGGCGTTCGCGATCTTCGATCAGTACTCCAGAGCGCGCCTGTAGGGGTTCGGCGGCAAAGTTGCCCAGGTGCTCGGCGAGGCGCGCCCGCCAGACCACATGAAGCGAGTTACCGGGTTGCAGAGCCGCTCGCGCCTTGCGCGACGCACCACCCCGGACAAGACCCGCATAGCGGCCATGCGTACGCGTGAGAACATCGAGCACTGCGGAATGCTCACCATGCGCGCGCACAGCGAGTACGACTGCCTCGTCAGCCCACTCCAATCATTCCTCCG
>JAGWRJ010000310.1 GCA_028869725.1 Alphaproteobacteria bacterium
ATGATCCGACGTCCCGTGCTCGATATTGGTGATCGGCGCGTGGTCGGCTTTTCCCCACAGGCCTATACAGCACTTTTTTAAGTGCCTCGACCTTGGCACAGGGTGGATCCGGCTGAGCCCATTGTCCTGATCGGAGCAGCATTCCGGGGCCGAGCGGTACATCTGTTGTGCCCAACCGCACATTCATGGCGATGGACTGCAGTGCTGGATCCGATACCTGCTCAAGGGGGGCCCCTCGGCGCGCGTTAATCAATTCCCCAGTGTCGCGCTCCTGCGGCCAGGACGAGCGTGGCGAGGGTGGCGGCGGCGAGAGCGCCGGTGTGCAGTACCGGAAAGCTCAGGGCGCCAACCAGCGCTCCAGCCAGAAGCCCAAGCCAAAGTGCAAGCTGCCACGTCCAGCCCAGCGGTGCACCGCCGCGAAGGGCCGCGGCCAGATCCTGACCCAGCTGCACGAGTACGCCGGTAACGTAGGTGACGCCAAAGGGGCCTTCGCCGCGGCGGAACAGCAACTCATTCTCTGTCCCCATGGCGCCGGCAAGACTGAGGCCCGAAGGCAGAGCGTAGCCAAGAGAGCCCAGTCCTGTGGCGACCGCCAGGAGCAAGGCGACCACAATCAGCAGGCCGCAGGTAGGCCGCGGCCCCAGAAAGCCGCGTAGCAGGGCGCCAAGGAAAGCTCCCGCGACAAAGCTTGCGACCAGGCTGACCGCTACACCGGCTGGGACGAGGTGGGTAGCAAGACCCACGGCCAGCTTGGTCGTATTGCCGCTCATGAATGAGACAAAGAAGCCACCAAGCTGGCGATAACCGTACGCGTCAACAAAGCCGGCCAGAGCCGCAAGCAGAACGGCAAGAGACCGTTGTTGGGGGCTAAGATCAGACATCTGCTCAGCTTGGCCTACGATGTCAAAATGAGCAATTCGCCTTGTTGCCCGCCAGTAAGGTCTCAGAATATGGCGCTTGCCAAGAAGCAAGATCGGAGGGAACCTTCTTCCGTCCTCGTTCTTTCCTGATTAGGCTCACTTTCATGCACGTGGGGATTTGCTGGGGGAGACATCACTATGCTGCGTCACTTGCTTCGCTCTGTGGTCAAACAGGGAACTTTGACAATGATCCGGCCCGGCGGGACCGATGTTTTCGGACAGGGTGAACCACGCGTCACGGTTCGGTTCCATGACCGCAAGGTGCTCTGGGACATTGCCCGCGATCCCGATCTCAAGCTGGGTGAGGCCTATATGGACGGCCGGCTCTCCATCGAAGAGGGTGACATCGCGCTGTTGCTCGATATTCTGATGTCCAATGTGGCCCATAACAGCACCACCGGCTGGCACCGGCTGGGTCGGGCGCTGCGCAGAGCCTTTCGACGCCTCAGCCAGTACAATCCAGCCTCGCGCGCGAAGGATCATGTCGCCCACCATTACGACCTGTCAGGAAAGCTCTACGACTTGTTTCTGGACAAGGATCGGCAATATTCTTGCGCGTACTTTTCGGCGCCGGGGGAAAGTCTGGATGACGCCCAGATTGGCAAGAAGCGCCATATCGCTGCCAAGCTCTTTTGCGACAAGCCGGGCCTGAAAGTACTCGACATCGGCTGCGGCTGGGGCGGCCTTGCACTTGATCTGGCGCGTGATTGCAGAGCCGATGTTCTCGGCATCACACTAAGCGAGGAGCAGATCGCGATTGCGAACGAGCGCGCGCGCCACGCCGGCCTGAGCGAACGTTGCAATTTCCAGCTTGTCGACTATCGCAAACTTGGCGGCAAATTCGACCGCATCGTCTCAGTCGGCATGTTTGAACATGTCGGCGTGCCCTATTACCAAACCTATTTTGAGAAGATCCGAGATCTGCTGGACGACAACGGAGTGGCCGTCGTTCACACGATTGGTCGTTCAGACGGACCGGGCGCCACCAATCCCTGGATCGCCAAATACATCTTCCCCGGTGGCTACACGCCGGCTCTGAGCGAAATAGTGCCAATCATCGAGCGCTGTGGGCTGATTGTTTCCGATGTGGAAGTCCTACGCCTGCATTACGCCGAGACCTTGAAGGAATGGCGCAGGCGCGTGCGCGCCCGTTGGAGCGAACTGGCCGAACTCTACGACGAACGCTTTTGTCGCATGTGGGAATTCTATCTCGCCGGCGCGGAAATGGGCTTCCGGCGTGAGGGGCTGGTCGTCTTCCAGGTGCAAATCATCAAGAAGATCGATGCCTTACCCATAACCCGCGACTACATGTTCGAGACCGAGCGTACAATGCGGTTCGCTGGAACCGAGCAGATGCCCCGGCCCAAGCGGGTAGCCTGACCGGACGAGCCGCGACAGCGCAAATCGACTAAACTGGGGAAAATCGATTCGTTCTGCTTGCAGGACCGCGCCCGGGCGGCTTGATTGGCGTCCCCGAGCAAGGCTGCCGATCAATCCATGGACCAGGACCTGCACCGACACGTTCCCTACGACATCGACGTCGAGCAGGCGCTGCTCGGGGTCATACTCGCGGACAATCACGCCATCGAACGCGTCTCGGGTATTTTGAAGCCCGAACACTTCTACGATCCGCTGCATGCGCGCATCTATGAGGTCATGCTGGCTCAGGCCGAACGCGGTGGCATGGTGCTTACGCCACTGACCCTGCACGCGCAGATGAAGGCTGATCCGGGCCTCATCGAGATGGGCGGACTTAGCTATTTTGCGCAGCTGGCCGATGCCGCCCCCGCCCTTCCCAATGTGCGGGACTACGCGCAGATTCTTCATGATCTGGCGGTGCGTCGCGCCCTCATCCACATTGGCGAAGACATCGTCAATACGGCGTATGACGCCCCGCACGACAATCCGCCCAAGGCCCAGATCGAAACGGCCGAGAAGGCGCTTTATGCGATCAGTGAAACCTCCCGCTATGGCGAGGGCGCTATCGACTTTGGGGAGTCACTGCGGCGGGCGGTCGCCCTGGCGGAGAAGGCCGCTGCGCGCGGCGGGCGGATATCGGGTGTCACCACCGGCTTCGATGACATCGACAAGCTGCTCGGTGGCTTGCAGCCCTCCGATTTATTGATCCTCGCCGGCCGGCCAGGCATGGGCAAGACGTCACTCGCAACCAATATTTCTTTTCACGCGGCCAAGGCGTATGCCGACGACCTCGCAGCGGGCGTAGAACCGCGTGGTGCACCAGTGCTGTTCTTCAGCTTGGAAATGGCCGCGCAGCAGCTCTCCGGACGCATTCTCGCCGAGCAGAGCGAAATCGAAATGTGGAAGATCCGCAACGGCAAATTCAGCGAGAGCGAGTGGGAGAAGTTTGTACTCACCACTCAGGATCTGTCGAACCTGCCCCTTTACATCGATGACACAGGCGGCATTTCGATCGCACAGATCGCAGCGCGCGCACGCCGCCTCAAGCGCGAAAAGAACATTGGCCTTGTCGTGATCGACTATCTGCAGCTGGCAACATCGGCGGGGCGGGCAGAGAACCGCGTTCAGGAGATCACCCAAATCACGACCGGGCTCAAGACCTTGGCCAAGGAACTGAACGTGCCGATTCTTGCGCTGTCGCAATTGTCGCGTGGCGTCGATGCACGTGATGACAAGCGGCCGGTGCTTTCGGATCTGCGCGAATCCGGCTCCATCGAGCAAGACGCAGATGTCGTCATGTTCGTCTTCCGCGAGGAATACTATCTGAAGAGTCGCGAGCCGGAACCCGGCACTCCGGAGCACACCAAGTGGCTGGAAAAGTGTGAACGGGTCATGGGCCGTGCAGAAGTGCTCGTTGAAAAGCATCGCCATGGCGCCACCCGCGCCATACCGCTGCAGTTTGATGACCGCTTTACACGCTTTTCAAACCTTGCGGACGAAAGCCAGCTTCCGGCGCACTGAGGGGCGTCCACAGGAACCGCGGCCTGACAGCCAGAAGATGCAGCACCATTGCTGCCGGTAGCGCATCAAGGCTTGAACCGGGCTAGTATTCTGCCCGATGAGGGGCGCGCGCCGTCACAGGAGGCCAGATGCGACACATCTTACGCCATGGTGAGCAGCACTTCACTGACCGCACCGGCTGGCTACGCGCGGCCGTGCTTGGTGCCAATGACGGCATCGTTTCGACCGCCAGCCTGATTGTGGGCGTTGCATCCGCATCACCGGGCCGTAACGCAGCGCTTGTGGCAGGCATTGCCGGTCTGGTTGCCGGAGCCATGTCCATGGCGGCAGGCGAATATGTCTCGGTGTCATCGCAGGCCGACACCGAAAAGGCCGATCTCGCCAAGGAGCGGGCTGAGCTGCACGCCAATCCGGTCGGCGAGCGCGACGAGCTTGCCGGCATCTACCGACGCCGGGGGCTTGATGCCGCACTCGCTGAGAAGGTCGCGGATGAATTGATGACGCATGATGCGCTCGAAGCTCATGCTCGTGACGAACTCGGAATCTCTGACACCATGCGGGCAAAACCGGTCCAGGCGAGTCTGACCTCAGCGGCGAGCTTTTCGGCCGGAGCGGGATTGCCGCTGATCGTTGTCGCCCTGGCCCCGCTAGGGTACCTGGTGCCGTGGGTGATCAGTGCATCGCTGGTCTATCTGGCGGTGCTAGGCGCCATCAGCGCCTATGCCGGCGGCGCAGAACTCTGGCGGCCCACGCTGCGCGTCACCTTCTGGGGCGCTTTGGCGATGCTCGTCACCGCCGGTATCGGCCGGCTTATCGGCGTGGGCGTCTGAACGCCGCATCGTCCAGAGGACAGGGCTGGGCGCGCACGCCCCGAGCAGTGCATGCGTGCTGCGAATGGCATCGCGACAGCGCGCAAAACGGGTTTCCCCTTGCTTTTCAGCGACCCCAAATCTAGTTTGCAGCGGGCCGGGCATTTCCTTCAAAAATCCTCTCCGCCTACGGCAGAGGTAGATGTTACGAACTTGCTAAGCAGTCCCCTGTCGTGCCTCACCATCCGACTCGGCGCGGTGGTGGAGAATTATCACCGCTGTGCCCGTCTTGCTGCACCGGCAGCAATTGCGCCAACGGTCAAGGCTGATGCTTATGGCCTGGGTGCTCTGCCAATAGCTACGGCACTGACCGCCGCCGGCGCCGATACATTCTTCGTGGCCCGCCTCGAGGAAGGGATCAGCCTGCGCACGCATCTGCCGAAGGCACGCATTTTCGTTCTGGACGGTGCCGAGCCGGACAGGATCGAGGCGCTCCATCACTACGCACTGACGCCGGTGCTCAACAGCCTGGCGCAGATCTCGGCCTGGTCGGCCTCCGCGCCGGCGCGCGCGAGGCTTGATGCGGCCGTGCACGTCGACACAGGGATGAATCGACTCGGTCTTGCGCCTGATGAGCTGTCGATCCTGTCAGCAGAGGCCGCAAAACGTCTTGGACACCTGCGGCTCGTCCTCGTCATGAGCCATCTGGCCTGTGCCGACGAGCCCGCGAGCCCCACGAACCGGACGCAGCTGGCACGCTTTCGCGAGGCGCTGGCGATGTTGCCGCCAGCCCCGGCAAGCCTGGCCGCCAGCGCAGGTCTTCTCCTTGGTCGCGACTACGTCTTTGATATAGCGCGCCCCGGACTAAGCCTGCTTGGCGGCGATCCTGTTCATCATGACCAGCCGAACCCATTTGCGGTCGCCGCCCGCCTGAGCGCACGGGTGCTGCAGGTCCGGCGAATTGACAAGGACCAAAGCGTTGGCTACGGAGCCACATTCCGCAGCGCGCGCCCGACGGTGCTCGCGACGGTTGCACTCGGATATGCGGACGGGCTCATGCGCGCCATCAGCAATCGCGGGTCTGGCGCGATCGGCGGCACGCTGGTGCCTGTTGTCGGCCGCGTTTCAATGGATGTGACCGTGCTGGACCTCGGCCCACACAGTACGGCGCGAGCTGGTGATGAGGTCGAATTCTTCGGCGACCAAATTGCACTGGGCGCCCATGCCAATGCCGCCGGGACCAATGCGTACGAAGTACTTACCCGCATCGGCCCACGTGTAAAACGGTGTTATGTGAACGAGGTGGCTGCGTGAGCGCTGTGCTCGATTTTGTTGCTGCAACCGGTGCCGTGACCATTGCCGCGTTTGCGGAAGTCGGGCGGCTCTGGCTCTTCGCCTGGCGCTCCGTCATGGCCGTCTTTCGTCCGCCCTACTACTGGCGTCTCATGGGCCAGCAGGTTCTGCGGATCGGCTATTACTCGCTGCCCGTCGTTGGCCTGACCGCATTCTTTACCGGCGGCGTTCTGGCCCTGCAGATCTACATCGGCTCGGATCGCTATGGTGCCGAAGCCTTCGTGCCACAGATTGTGGTTCTTGGCATCACGCGAGAGCTGGGACCGGTGATCGCCGGATTGATGGTCGCGGGCCGGGTCGCTGCGGCGATCGCCGCGGAGATCGGCACGATGCGCGTTACCGAGCAGATCGACGCGCTCACCACGCTGTCGACAAACCCCATCCGCTATCTGGTCGTGCCCCGCCTCCTTGCGGCGGTGATCACCATGCCATTGCTTGTTGCCATCGCCGACTCCATCGGTGTGCTGGGCGGTTATGTGGTGGCCACTACGACACTGAACTTCAACGGCAGTGTCTATCTCAAGAACTCGATCGATTTCGTCACCAATCAGGACATTTATTCAGGGCTGATCAAGGCGGCC
>JAGWRJ010000029.1 GCA_028869725.1 Alphaproteobacteria bacterium
GCTGAGGTTCGCACGGTCCGGTCTCATCAACCCACTGCCAGTGACCAGCAGGCAAGGCGCGGATCTGTCTGAAGAGCGTGAAGGGTTCGGGTACGTGCCCGAACAGATGAAAGCCCACAACCCCGGCCGGTTCCACCTCGCGCGAGATTTCCTGTCCGGCAAGAAGCGCTTTGACCTGAGACGCGAAGCGGAAGGTCCATCCGTCATGGGCGGTATAAAGCGGCTTGATGCCATAGGGATCGCGCGCCAGAAAGAGGCCGCGGCGTGCATCATCCCAGATGGCAAAGGCATACATGCCACGCAGATGATCGAGCATATTCGTGCCGTAGCGCGCGTAAAGATGCAGCAGCACTTCGGTGTCACTCGTCGTCTCGAAGCGGACACCGGCGCCTTCGAGCGCAGAACGCAGGGCAGGGTAATTGTAGATCTCGCCGTTATAGACGATGACGTGGCGCCCCTCACGCGCCACCATCGGCTGCGCCGCACGCTCCGACAGATCAAGGATTGACAGACGCCGGTGGGCAAGCGCACAGCGCCGGTCCAGAGTCCACCATTGGCCATGGCCGTCCGGTCCGCGCGCCTGCATGTGCTCGCGCGTAGCCAGTAACTCACGCTCCTTTGGCGTGTCCGCCGCAGCATGATAGGCATAGATACCATTAATGCCGCACATTACCCCGCTCCACCCCTGCGGGGCCGGCTCCGATTGAGCTGCCGCATCATGGTTTGCAGATCTCGCCTGCCGCTGGACGCAAGCGGCATGTCCGACAAACGTCGTCTGCTGTCATCATAACCGCCCCGCGACACTAAGATCGCGCTCGCGCTCCACCCTTTGCCTGGGTCGGCCTCTGTGTAGTTTCTCTGTATGACAATATTCATTAAGAATCTGGCGCAAGGTCGCGTGCCCATGTTGGGGCGTACGACGGGTGACAAAGCCTTCGAACGGGTAACGCCGGAAGAACTGGGCAAGAGTGATCGTGGGTATGCGCGCCCGACCAGATTCGGTGAACCAGAAGCAATAGCCAAACAGAGCTGATAGAATCTTGCGCGGCGTACGGGGAAAGGGCGGATTGAGGAATTCGCCGACCTGAAGCTGACTTTGGTGATAACCGAAGCTCAGCGCCCTTAGAGGCGCCATCCTGCGCACATCGACATAGAATTCACAGTCGTCGTCGAAAAACTCCGTATAGAAAGGCGCTGGCGTCATCGCTGCGAAAGAGTAATGACCGGCTGGATTGCTGGTCCTTTCCAACACGCACTGCGTCGCCCGATAGACTTCCTTGTGGGCTGGGTGACCGGTACCACCGTGCGGGCCATGGGAAAATACCATTGTCGGCCTGACGTGGGCTATGATGGTCTGAATGCAGTCACACAACTGATCGAAATCCCAGTCTCTGTCCGGTACAAATCGATGTGGATGGACGTCGGGAAAGCCGAGCACATGAACCTCTTGCACACCCAGTACTTTCACGGCCTGGATCAGCTCACCTTCGCGTATGCGTCCCAGCTCGAGATTCATATCAGCAAGACAGTCCGGGGCGGTTCCGGATTCACCACGCGTAATACAGATGAGAGTTGTCGAAACGTCAGACTGCGCAAGTAGCCCCAGCGTTCCGGACATAAAGAGTTCATCATCTGGATGCGTAATCACAACAACCGCACGAGGTTGTTCAGCGGCCGCTGTTACGTGACTTGAAGACATACTGCTTTGATTACCTCAATCGGCTTTTCAAAGGCGTCTTTGACAAGCAGGATTATGGGACAGAGGAAAAATGACACCTCCATATTCCGGTGACACTCTTTCAGGTCTGCTGCGCGACCGTCTTGAAATACCCAATTGTGTTTGAAAGCCCCTGTTCCAGCGGAACTTTCGGATCCCAATTGAGATGTGTGCGGGCTTTGCTGATATCC
>JAGWRJ010000311.1 GCA_028869725.1 Alphaproteobacteria bacterium
CGTTCGACATTGGCATCGTCAAGTGGAGCGTCCACTTCGTCGAGTACGCAAACAGGCGCCGGATTGACCAGGAACACCGCGAAAATCAGGGCCATGGCTGTCAGGGCCTGTTCGCCGCCGGAAAGCAGGCCCAGCGACTGCAGTTTCTTGCCGGGAGGACGGGCGTAGATTTCAAGGCCGGCCTGTAGCGGATCGTCCGATTCGGTAAAGGTCAGCTTGGCTTCGCCACCCTCGAACAGCTTGGTGAACAGCTCCTGGAAATTGGAATTCACCTTGTCGAAGGATTCCAGAAGCCGCTCGCGTCCTTCCTTGTTGAGGCTCTGAATCCCGCGGCGAAGCTTGGCGATTGCGCCGTCGAGATCGGCCCGGTCGGCCTGGAGCGTGGTTAGGCGCTGCTCGTGTTCGGCGGCTTCCTCCTCGGCGCGCAGATTAACCCCACCCAGCTGCTCGCGCTCGCGCTTGAGCTTTTCTACCTTGGCGTCAGCGCTCTCCAGATCGGGCAGCTCCTGGCCCTCCTTGAGTTCCGCTCGGGCTGGCAGCTCGGCGGGATCAGCGTCGAGTTCATCACGAATGCGCTGGGCCAGTTCGGCAAGCCGCGTCTGAGCGGATTCAAAAAGCGCCTGCAGCCGCGCCCGCTCTTCACGAGCGGCCGCCAGAGCGGCGTCGCAGGCCTTGACCGTGCGATCAGCCTCGGCCAGGTGATCCTCGGCCTGTTGGCGCGCGTCTGCAGCTTCATTGCGCAAGGCCTCTGCCTGGCCGAGGGCATCAAGCAGGTTGGAACGCTGTGCCGCAATCTTTTCCGGTACCAGTTCAGCCTGCGTCAGCTCCTCACCCAGCTGCGCGCGGCGCGCCGAATGCTCATCGATCTGGCGGCGGGCAGCTTCGCGTCGCCCTTCCCAGCGGGATTTGTCTTCGCCGATTGCAAGCAGGCGGGATGCACGCTGGCGGGCGTCGCGCGCAAGGCTGTCGACGGCCGCGCGCGCTTCACTGTCGGTATTGCGGGCCTCAGCACTCGCTGCGCGCGCCGCTGCAAGCGCCTCGCTGAGCCCGGTGCCGTCACCCAGTTCGACAAGGGCGGCTTCCGCCTGCGACTGGCTGGCAAGGGCGGCTTCGCGCGAGTCCGTGAGACGGCGGATCTCGGCTTCCAGATTGGCAAGGCGCGAGGCCCGCTCTGCCGCAGCGCGCTGGGCTTTGGCGGCCTCACCCTGGGCGGAGATAAGGGCCTGATCGGCGCGTCGCTGCTGCGCCTCGGCCTGGCGCAGGCGATCCTCGGCTTCAGCGAGGTTCTGCTTGGCGTCAGCGGTCTTACTCTTTGCGGCCGCATAAGTATCAAACAGCTGGGCCCGGATTGATTTGGCGGTGTCGCCGTCACGCTCCAGCGCATCGAGGCGATTACGCTGCGCCAGACGGACTGCGGCTGCAGATGGCGCATCGGCGCTGGCCTGGTACCCGTCCCATCTCCACAGGTCGCCCCGCTGTGACACCAGGCGTTGCCCCGGTTTCAGCTCCAGCTGCAGCGCCTCACCACGTTCAGGCACTGTGAGCCCCGTCATCGTCAGTCGCGGCGTAAGGGCAGGTGGCGCGGTGACGTATCGAATCAGAGGTTCGGCGTCGACCGGAAGAGGCGCCAAGTCCTGCTCCACGCCCAATTCGCGCCAGTGATGGGGTGCGGCAGCATCGAGCGGTGCCTCAAGATCATCACCAAGAGCTACGGCCAGGGCTGTTTCATAGCCCGGCGTCACCTTGACCGCGTCGATCATCGGCGGCCACAGGTCATGTCCTTTAGGGCGCAGCAAATCCGAAAGTGCCTTGGCTTCAGCCGAAATCCGCTGCAGCTCACGCTCAGCCTCTTCCAGCGGTCGGCGCGCATCAGCTTCGGCACGCTCGGCGTCGTCGAAGGCCTGACGCCGTACTGGCAGTTCGGCACGCAGACGCTCGGCCCCGGCACGGGCTTCTTCGGCCTCACGGTGTGCGTGCTCGACCGCATCCTCGGCCGCGCGTACATCCGGCGCTGCGGCTGCATCCTGAAGAGCCTTGTCGAGACGCGCCTGGGCCGCGCCGAGTTGTTCGGTCGTCGAGGCTACGAGCGCGGCCGCCATCTGACGGGCCCGCTCGTGCCCGCTTTTCTGCGCGTTGAACTCTGCAAATTCTGCGGTGAGCCGCTCCAGCGTTCTGGTGCATTCGGTCAAGCCCTCCGCCGCTTCGGTGGCCCGCTCCTGCGCTTTTTGCTGATCGGCCTTGGCTGCGTCTTCACGCGCCGCCAGCCCTTCTGCCTCGGCCTCAAGTTGGTCGAGGGCTGCCCTGGCATCGTTGTCGAGGGCCTGCTCACGCGCCAGGTCCTGTTCGCTCTGACTGATGCGTGCGCGCAGACGCTGTGCCTCTTCGCGGGCGCGCTTTTCCTCGGCCTCCAGGTGATCGCGTTCGACCGTCAGCCTGTGCAGTGCCGCCGAGCGTTCGGCTTCGAGCTGACGAAGCGCCGGAATGCCGGCCGCAGCCTCAGCCTGCAGTGTTGCGGCAGTTGCAGCGCGCTGCGTACATTCTTCGACCGTTTCACTGATCGTGACGAGGCTGGACTGTGCCTCACCGGCCTGGGCTTCGGCAGCTGTCCAGCGCAGATGCAGGGACAGCGCCTCGGCTCGAACAATCAAGCCGGAAAGGTTGCGGTATCTTGAGGCCTGGCGGGCCTGGCGGCGCAGACTGGCAAGTTGCCCCTCGACCTCGCGGATAACGTCATCAAGCCGTCCCATATTGGTCTCGGCTGCCTTCAGACGCAGTTCCGCTTCATGACGGCGCTGGTGCAGGCCACCAATTCCCGCCGCTTCTTCCAGAATGGCCCTGCGGGCGAGAGGTTTCTGACTGATCAGCAGGCCGATCTGTCCCTGGCGGACAAACGCGGTCGAACCGGCGCCCGACGAGGCGTCGGCGAAGAAGATCTGCACGTCGCGCTGACGTACGTCCCGGCCATTGATGCGGTAGACGCTGCCGGCCTCGCGCTCGATGCGCCGCGATACTTCAAGGGCGTCGTATTCGTTCCAGGCTGGCGGCGCGGAACGGTCGGAATTGTCGATGTAGAGGAGGACTTCGGCAGTGTTGCGAGCTGGCCGGGCGGCGCTGCCAGCAAAGATGACGTCGTCCATTTCACCACCACGCAGAGAGGTCGGACGGGTCTCGCCCATGACCCAGCGCAGTGCGTCAAAGAGGTTCGACTTGCCGCAGCCATTGGGGCCGACGACTGCCGTTAGCCCCGGCTCGATGAGCAGCTCGGTGGGTTCAACGAAGGATTTGAAACCCGAAATCCTGAGCCTGGTGAACTTCACAACAACCTGCCTGATATCTGCCGGCATGCTGGCCGGCGGCCCCTGCTATTATCGGGCCCACCCCGCACCAGGTGTTGCCCCACGAGCAAGCATTTGGCCAGATCTCTCCGCCCACGGTCAATCTGTAGGGGCTCGAGGTCCAGAGTTATCCAGAGCTTGGGCTCAGTGCCCGGCCTGAGCCTTGAGCAGGCGGTTCAGGGTATCCTGGACGGCCTGCCATGTTCCCATATCGGGTTCAAGCTTGCCATTAACGATGAAGGTCGGCGTCGCGTTGATACCGTATGCCTTCTGCGCATGCTCTCCGATTGCCGAGGCTTTCTGCAGCTGCTGCTGGTCGCTGATGCAGGCTTGGGTCTGCTGGGGGCTCATGCCCGCAATGACACCCATGTGCAGAAGTGCTGCATGGGGATCCGCAATGTTATAGCCGTCAGGGTCCCACATCGACTGGTTCCGCCACATCATGTGAATGAACGAAAAATAGGCGTCCCTAGGCAGGCAGTGGGCCATTGCCGACACCGCGAGATCCAAGGAGCGCAGCGGGAAGATCCGGAACACATAGAAGACCTTGCCCGTGTCAATGTACGTGGACTTAAACTGCGGGAAGATGGCTTCGTTCCAGTGCGCGCAGATCGGGCAGGACGGCGCGCCATATTCGACCACTGTCAGAGGGGCTTTGGGATTGCCCATGGTGTGATCGGCCGACGTGATGTCCATCTTGAGATTGCCATTGTCGACGCTCGTTACTGCACCTGAGCCGCCATTGGCGTAGACGAGGTAGCTTGCGACCACCAGAACAAGCGCAGCCAAGAGCACGATGGTGTAAAGGATGGACTTTCGGCTCACGTTCGACACTCCCGCGATGTGATGCCTCCTATTTGGCAGAGTGGCGGTTCAGGTTCAATCGCCACGGCGCCAGGCGGCCAGCGCGAGCAGCGCGGCCTTGAGCCCCTCATCGCCGGCAAAATGCCATGCCGGATCGGCCGGTGATGGGGCGCAGGCACGGCGCGCGGCCCGCGCCTTTGGGGGCCGGGCAAGTGGCCCCTGCACAAAACGCAGCCGACTCACAAGTTGCTGGCCGGCCCAGGCATTGATGCGGGCGCACAACTGGCGACTTTCGTGCTGCAGGAAGAGCGCCGCTCCCGGGTCGGCCTTGAGGGTCAGCGTGGCGCCGGAGGGGCCGTTGCTGAGCTTGACCGGCACCGCCAGGCGCGCCACCTCCGGACCGGCTATTTCTGACCAGTGCAGGACCAGGGCAGGGTCGGCAAAGCCCTTGCGGGCGAAGGCGCGCGCTGCCAGAGCAGTGGCATCAGCGGCCACTGCGGCACTTCGACCGCGCCTGGTGACCACTGCCTCTGCAGCATCGGTCGGCGCGGTCCCGCTCTTTGTGCGCATCGGGGCTTGGGCCATGGTGGTACCGAACGATTCGCGATAGCTCGGATTATGCCTGGCCCGCAGCGCCGTCAAAGTCCCAAATCTGAAGAGCTTCTGAGCTGGTACGATCGCCACCGGCGCGAACTGCCTTGGCGGGCTAAATCCGGCACGCGTCCGGATCCTTACCGAGTCTGGCTAAGCGAAATCATGCTGCAGCAGACAACGGTACAGGCAGTAGACAAATATTACCGCGCTTTTCTCAGCCGCTGGCCCACGGTTACGCAATTGGCTGCAGCGCCGCTCGATGATGTTCTGGCCGCCTGGGCAGGGCTTGGCTATTACGCCCGCGCCCGCAATCTGCACCGCACCGCGAAGATCGTTGCCGGACAGATGGGGGGCAGATTTCCGGCGACCGCTGAGGCGTTGCGTGCATTGCCCGGAATTGGGCCCTATACCGCCGGCGCCATTGCCGCCATCGCCTTTGACGAACCGCAGGCGGCGGTCGATGCCAATGCCGAGCGGGTTATTGCACGTCTGTTTCTTATCGAAACGCCGCTGCCCGCGGCCAAACCTGAGCTACGTGCTCGCACGCAGGCACTTGTGCCACGGCGCCGGGCCGGCGATTTTGCGCAAGCCCTGATGGATCTGGGGGCGATGATCTGCACTCCCAAAGTCCCGCAGTGCACCCTCTGTCCCTGGCAGAAGGCCTGCATCGGCCGCGCGCGCGGCGTGGCCGAGATGCTTCCGCGCAAAGCTATCAGGCCGACGCGACCTGTCAGGCGGGGGGCCGCGTTCGTCGCGCTGGATTGCCA